>CAYUBZ010000006.1:0-23458 GCA_964443205.1 uncultured Hyphomicrobium sp.
TTGCACTCGCTTCCGACCTCTCCCGTCCATGCGAAGCATGGCTCCGCCATGACGGAGAGGTGGTGTTGCGATCGTTGCGCCCATCGTCACCTCTCCCGGAGGGAGAGGTCGGCCGCAGCATGCGGAGCATGCGCGGCCGGCGTCAGTACAGTGCCAGCCGCTTCATGATCGCCTCGCCGATCAGCAGCACGCCGAAGCCTAGCAGCAACAGTCCCGCGATCTGATTGATGAGGCGCAGCCCCCCCTCGCTCAACAGGTGGCGGAAGCGCCCGATGAGATGCGATAGCCCCACCCACCACGCGAGGCTGCCGCCCATGACGGCGGCGACGATGGTGAGGGCGTCGACGTAGCTTGAGACTTCCACGAAGGTCGAGACGCCGCCGAAGATCGCAAACAGCCCCAGCACCGCGCCGGGATTGGTGATGGTGAGGAAAAACGTCTGCGGGATGTCCCAGACGAAGTCGCGCAGCGTCTCCTTATGCCCGCCTTCGCGCGCCACCGGCACGAAGCGCGGCGTGGCGAAGTAGAGCTTCAAGCCGAAGGCGAACAGCACCAGGCCGCCCACGGCCTGGATCGACATGCGATAGTAATGGACCGCGCCCGAGATGGCGCCGACGCCCAGCGCCGCGCACAATGCGATGAGCCCATCGCCGAACATCGCCCCCATGCCCGCCGCAACCCCGCCCCAGAAGCCACGCTCGATCGCGCGCTGGATGCAGAGCACGTTGACGGGGCCGACCGGAGCGGACACAAGGATCCCAATGAGAATGCCGACGGGAATGATGAGGGGATTAGGCAACAGCTGCATGCACGCTCTCTTGTCGGCCACGTAGCGGGCCGCGAGGGCGTGCGCGGCACAGGGATGACACTCTTGGCACCAACGGCAAAGCCGCGACCGACGACGTCGCGCCGCAACGCATGGCTCATCCCCTTTTGCAGCGCCGGAGTCCGCTGATGCCGTCCCCCGTCGAGCCCCGCTTGAGTCGTCTGCTGGTATTGGTACTTGCGGGGCTCTTGCTTGTCTATGCGGGCCCCGCCCCTGCGCTGGAAAGGCGCGGGGCCCCCGGCCCGCACGAGCCCGATCACCCACAGGGACCGCGCAGTGCGCTCGCACACCCAAACCCCGCCGCAAAGCCGCTCCCGGCAGCGGTGGAGGAGATGCGCGAAGCCATTCTCGCTGCGGCAAACTCCGGGCGCATCGAGGACTTGAGGGTGCCGCTCGACTGGAACGAGCTGAAGCCCGATTTGAGCGCAAAGACCGTCGAGGATCCGATCGCCTACTGGAAGCGGATATCGGGGGACGGTGAGGGCCGCGAGATCCTTGCCGTGCTGGCCAACATCCTGCGCATGCGACCGGCGGAGCTGCCGCTGGGGAAGGACCTGGAGAACAATGTCATCTACGTGTGGCCCTATCTCGCCGAAGCCAAGCTCGAGTCCCTGACGCCGGCCGAGGAGGTCGACCTGTTGCGTCTCGTCAGCCCAGAGGAGGCGAAGGCGATGCGCAAGGCGAAGAAGTGGACGTGGTGGCGGCTCTCGATCGGCGCCGACGGGACGTGGCATTCGTTCAAGAAGGCGGAGTGAGGACGGCTAGAATCCCTCGAAGAAGGCGACCGGGGCGCCGCCAGCAGGTCCCAGAACCTCGCCCTCCCACATGACCTTCGCGCCGCGCACGAACGTGCCGATCGGCCAGCCTTGCACCTTGCGGCCATGATACGGCGTCCAGCCGCAGCGGCTGGCGATCCAGTCGTTGGTGATGGTCTCGGCGCGCTTCATGTCGACGACCGTCAGGTCGGCGTCGTAGCCGACCGCGATGCGGCCCTTGTTGCGGATGCCGAACAGCCGTTGCGGGCCGGCGCTCGTCAGGTCGACGAAGCGCTCTAATGTCAGCCGGCCGGCATTGACGTGGTCGAGCATGATGGGGACCAGCGTCTGCACGCCCGTCATGCCCGAGGGCGAGGCGGGATAGGCCTGGTCCTTCTCCGCGCGCGTGTGGGGCGCGTGGTCGGAGCCCAGCACGTCGACGACGCCCGCGGCGAGCGCGGCCCAAATCGCCTGGCGATGGCGATCGTCGCGCACGGGCGGATTCATCTGGGCGTAGGTGCCGAGGTCGCGGTAGCAGTCGGGCGCCACAAGTGTGAGATGGTGCGGCGTCACCTCCACGCTCGCCCAATCCTTGTGCTCCGACAGGAACGCCATCTCGTCCGCCGTCGACACGTGCAGGACGTGCACGCGCTTCTTGTGCTTCTCGGCGAGGCGGACGAGACGCGTCGTGGCGATGAGCGCTGCCTCCTCGTCGCGCCACTCGGGGTGCGAGGACGGATCGCCCGCGCGCCGCAGGCCCATGCGCTCCTTGAGACGGGTCTCGTCCTCGGCGTGGAAGGCTGAGCGGCGGCTGACGGAGGCGAGGATGCGATCGAGTGCGGCGGCGTCGTCGACCAGCAGGTCTCCGGTCGAGGAGCCCATGAACACCTTGATGCCGGCCGAGCCTTCGAGGCGCTCCAGCTCGGGGATGGCGCCGATGGTCTCGCGCGTACCGCCGACGTAGAACGCAAAGTCGCAGAACATGCGGTTGCGCGCGCGCTTGACCTTGTCGGCGAGCGCCGCCGCACTTATCGTCAGCGGCTTGGTGTTGGGCATCTCGAAGACGGCGGTGACGCCGCCCATGACGGCCGCGCGGCTGCCGGTCTCCAGATCCTCCTTGTGCTCGAGCCCCGGCTCGCGGAAATGCACCTGGGTGTCGATCACGCCGGGAAGGATGTGCAGGCTTTTGGCGTCGACCACCGCTGCCGCCTTGCCGGGGTCGATTCTACCGATGGCCGCGATGCGCCCGTCCCGCAGGCCTATGTCGCGCGGGCCCGTGCCGTCCTGGTTGACGACAGTGCCGCCTTTCAGCACCAGATCGAAAGTCCCGGTCATAGTGCCCTCGCGGCTTGCCTCCGGCTTCCCGCCCGCATACGTAAAACGGACGCCGGTTGCAACCGGAGCGGGGAAGCCATGACCGACACCAAAATAACGCTATTGCCCGATCGTGGCGTGGTCTGCGTGACGGGCGAGGACGCCGAGAAGCTGCTCCAAGGCGTCATTACCAACGATATGGGGCTGCTGGCGACCCAGCCGGCGCTGCATGCCGGCGTGCTGACGCCGCAAGGTAAAATCCTGTTCGAATTCTTCGTGGTGAAGACGCCCGACGGCTTCTGCCTGGAGACGGCACGCGACCAGACCATGGCGCTGGCCGACCGGCTCGGTCTCTACAAGCTGCGCGCCAAGGCCGAGATCCGGGACGCCTCCTCGGACTACTCGGTGGCAGCCATCTGGGGTGGACCATACGAGCCGCACGGGCGGGGCAAGCAGCCCCTTTGGTTTGCCGATCCCCGCCTGCCCGCGATGGGGTATCGCGAGCTCGTCACCATCGGGACCGATTGGGCGCTGGCCGGAGAGGCCGCCGACAGCGCCATCCAGGAGGACTACCACGCGCATCGCATCGCGCAGGGCGTCCCGGAGGGCGGCAAGGATTATCCGCTGGGCGACACGTTTCCCCACGAGGCGCTGTTCGATCAATTGCACGGCGTCTCGTTCAAGAAGGGCTGCTTCGTCGGCCAGGAGGTCGTGGCGCGCATGCAGAACCGCGGCACGGCGCGAAAGCGCGTGGTGCCGGTCATCGGGGAAGGGCCGCTCCCCGCCTCCGGAACGACAATCGCCGCCGGCGGCGTGGAGATCGGCAAGCTCGGCTCGGTGGCGGGCGGCAAGGGCCTGGCGCTGGTGCGCCTCGATCGCGCAGCCGAGCTCGCCGAGAAGGGCGAGGCCCTCTACGCCGGCACGGTGCCTGTGAGCATTGCCATCCCGAGCTGGGCCAGCTTCTCGCTCGAGCCGAAGGCGACGGGCTCGCCCGCATGACGGGCCAGCGCCCCGACGCCCGTAAACGCTGCCCGTGGGCCGGCGCCGACGCCGAATACCAGCGCTACCACGACGAGGAGTGGGGCGTGCCTTTAACGCGTGATGAAGCCCTGTTTGAGAAGCTGGTGCTGGAAGGCTTTCAAGCGGGCCTGTCCTGGCTGACGATCTTGAGAAAGCGGGAAAACTTCCGGCGGGCGTTCGACGGCTTCGAGGCTCAGCGCATCGCCCGCTACCGAGGCAGGGACATCGCGCGCCTGATGAAGGACGAAGGTATCGTGCGCAACCGTGCAAAGATCGAGGCGACGATCGACAACGCCAAGGCCTACGTGCGGCTGCGTGAGCGCACCTCGCTCAAGGCGTTTCTGTGGGGCTTCCTCGAAAAGGGGCCCATCCAGAACCGCCACCGGATGATGTCGACCATTCCCGCCGAGACCGAATTGTCCCGGCGCGTCTCCAAGGCACTGAAGGCGGAGGGCTTTCGCTTCGTCGGGCCGACGACGATCTATGCCTTCATGCAATCGACGGGCATGGTCAACGATCACCTCGTCGGCTGCCACCGCTACGCCCCGTGCGCGAAGCTGCAGCGCGCCAAGGTCAGGCTTTGAGACGCCATGCGCAAGATCACCATACCCACCCGTGAGGCCGGCGCTCCGGCAAAGCGCGCCTGGCAGCGCATGCTCTCCGGCCGCCGTCTCGATCTGCTCGACCCGGCGCCGGGCGACATCGAGATCGAGGACATCGCGCATGGACTGGCGCGCGTCGCGCGCTGGAACGGGCAGACGCTCGGCGCGCACGCCTTCTCGGTCGCCCAGCACTCGCTGCTGGTCGACGAGATTGCCGGCGCGCGCGACCCCGAGTGGCCGGCCCGCTGGCGTCTCGCCACGCTCCTGCACGATGCGCCCGAGTACGTCATCGGCGACTTGATCAGCCCCTTCAAGACGGCCATCGGCCTCGACTACAAGCAGTTCGAGCTGCGCCTGCTCGCGGCGATCTATGCGCGCTTCGGCCTTCCTGGCGCGCTGCCCGAGGAGGTGCAGGCGGAGATCAAGGCCTGCGATCGAATCGCCGCCTTCTATGAGGCGACGCGGCTCGCCGGCTTCGCAATCGAGGAGGCGGTCACCTTTTTCGGCAAGCCCCAGGGACTGCCGCCCGAGCGCGCAGAGGCGCTCGAACGGTTGCGCCCGATGTCGACAGACGAGGCCCAGCGCGCATTCCTCGCGCGCTTCGACTGGCTGAGCGAGCAACTCTGAGCAGCGTTCGATTTGCTCCAAAGAACAATTGCGAGTGTTTGGCCGATGATCCGAAAAGGGCCACGATCAAGCCGTATGACAGCCTCATTGGGGGGCTCCAAAAACCATTGGAGCACATACATGACCTCGCCCGCGCAGTTGAAGCGGTCGGCTATCGAAGCCGAGCGCGAAGCGGAAGGGGCATCCCGCACCGAGGCTGCGGGTGTCGAGATCGGTCTCAATGCCGCGATCGTCGCGGTTGCGGACAATGAGCCGGTCGTTCTCATCATACGGGGGGAGTCCGACGTGGCGGGCGCCACCGATGGCCTTCCGTTCGGACCTTTCTCGCCGCTGAAGCACCGAACCTTCGAAATCGGGCTCAGAGCCTGGGTGCACCAGCAGACGGGCCTCGAGCTCGGCTACGCCGAGCAGCTCTATACCTTCGGCGACCGGGGGCGTCATGCCGAGCCCGGCGACGTCGGTCCGCACATCGTCTCGATCGGCTACCTGGCCCTGACGCAGGCGCGGCCCGCGCACGACCTCCAGCATGGCGCCTGGCGCAGCTGGTACCAGTACTTTCCTTGGGAGGACTGGCGCAAAGGCCGCCCCGCCATTCTCGAGAACACGATCGAGCCGCGACTGAAAGAGTGGGCAGCACGACCGCCGCAACGCGTGACGCCAACGCGGCCCGCCTCCCGCCAAGAGCGCGTGCGCATCTGCTTCGGCTTCGATGGCGCAGCGTGGGACGAGGAGAAGGTTCTCGACCGTTACGAGCTCCTCTACGAGGCAGGCCTCGTGGAGGAAGCGAGCCGCGACGGCCGCGAGGCGGCGCGATCGTGGGGCGAGCGGCCAAGGCTCGGAACACCGATGCTCTTCGACCACCGGCGCATTCTCGCCACCGCCATGGGACGCGTGCGCGCGAAGATCAAATACCGTCCGGTGATCTTCGAGCTGGTGCCGGAGGAGTTCACGCTGTTCGAGCTGCAAAA
The DNA here is from genome assembly GCA_964443205.1 of uncultured Hyphomicrobium sp. Classification (GTDB taxonomy): domain Bacteria; phylum Pseudomonadota; class Alphaproteobacteria; order Rhizobiales; family Hyphomicrobiaceae; genus Hyphomicrobium_A. Next base: position 6,113 of record CAYUBZ010000006.1, read on the forward strand.
GACCGTGGAGGCGATCTTAGGGCCGCATCTGCACAAGCAGAACTTCCGCCGCCTGGTCGAGGGGGCCGGGCTCGTGGAGCCAACGGGGGACGTCAAGATGCGGACCGGCGGCCGGCCGGCGAAGCTCTATCGGTTCCGCCGCGAGGTGCTGCTCGAGCGTGCTGCGGCCGGTGTCCGGGTGAAGCCCGGCAAATACTGAGGTCGGGGGAAAGCTTAGGGGAACCATTTCCGCCTTTGAGATCTATTCCCATCTGGTCATCGCCGGCCTTATGGCGTATCTTAACCAGCACCTTGGAATGCTCAAAATGAGCATTATATAAGCGGTAACCGGCTGAGGGCCGGCTCGTTTCATGGGGTTGATATGCTCAATCTGAGTATAGTCAACCACGAGGAGCAAGTGATGGACATTGTCGAGACCCGTGCTTCCGTCGCCCGCCACCGCCCGGACGGGCGCAGCACCCCAAGTGGTGCGCCCAGTGGTACGCCAAGTCCCGCTGCGCCGCTGCCCGCGTTCACGCCGGAGCTGGCGGCCGAGATGGCGCCGCTCTATGCCCGCGTGCAGCACGTCGTCACGCCGATGGAGTGGCCGCACTACGCCCCGCTCATCAAGGCGATCAACGATCTCAAGAAGGTGCGCAACGCGGTGATCCTGGCGCACAACTACATGACGCCGGAGATCTTCCACTGCGTCGGCGACTTCCGCGGCGATAGCTTGCAGCTCGCCAAGGAGGCGGCGCGCACCAAGGCCGACGTCATCGTCCAGGCCGGCGTGCACTTCATGGCGGAAACGTCCAAGCTCATGAACCCCGACAAGACGGTGCTGATCCCCGACCTGGAGGCTGGGTGCTCGCTCGCCGCCTCGATCACCGCCGACGACGTGCGCCTGCTGCGCGAGGCCTATCCGGGCGTGCCCATCGTCACCTATGTCAACACCTCCGCGGCTGTCAAAGCCGAGTGCGATATCTGCTGTACCTCGTCGAACGCGGTGAAGGTGGTGGAGAGCCTCGGCGCCCCGCGTGTCCTGCTCATCCCCGACGAGTACCTTGCCAAGTACGTGCAGACCCAGACCTCAGTCGAGATCATCGCCTGGAAGGGCCGCTGCGAGGTGCACGAGCGCTTTACGGCAAAGGATATCGAGGAGATCCGCGCCGCCGATCCCGGCACCAAGATCATCGCGCACCCCGAGTGCCCGCCCGAGGTTCTGGATGTGGCGGATTTTACCGGTTCGACCTCGGCCATGATCAACTGGGTGAAGACCAATCACCCCAAGAAGGTGGCGCTGATCACCGAGTGCTCCATGGCCTCCAACGTTGCCGTCGAGACGCCCGACGTGGAGTTCATCCGGCCATGCAACCTGTGCCCGCACATGAAGCGGATCAGCCTGGAGAACATTTACGAGGCCCTGCGCGACATGCGCCACGAGGTCACCATCGACGCGACCGTCGCCGAGAAGGCGCGGCGTGCGGTCGAGCGCATGGTGAACCTGACCAATTGAAGCGGCCAGCGACCCGCGCAACCGGCCGCACCCATGCCGAGTAACCCCTTCATGGCTTCGAACACCGACCCCCGGCCGTCGAGGTTTCAACCCGCACGCGACGATCAGCTCGGCGCCCACGGCGACGTCGTTATCGTCGGCGCGGGGCTCGCAGGCCTTTTCACGGCGCTCAGGCTGGCGCCGATGCACGTGACGGTGTTGGCCGCGGCCCCGCTCGGGCAAGGCGCCTCGACGGGATGGGCGCAAGCGGGCATCGCGGCTGCCGTGGGTCCCGATGACAGTCCTGAATTGCATGCCGCCGATACCATCGCTGCCGGTGCCGGCATCGTGGATGAAGCCGTTGCGCGCTTCGTCACGCAAGAAGGCCCCGACCGCATCGCCGACCTACTCGACTACGGCGTCCCCTTCGAGCGCGACGCGCAAGGTCGCTTTCTGCTCAGCCAGGAGGCCGCCCACTCGCGGCGGCGCGTCGTGCGCGTCTCCGGCGACCGGACGGGCGCCGCCATCATGGGCGCGCTGATCGCAAAGGTGCGGGCAACGCCGTCCATCCGCGTGCTCGAAGGCTACGAGGCCGACGCGCTCATCACGGCGCAGGGGCGCGTCGAGGGCGTGCGCCTGACGCGGCCTGCCGCCTTCGGCAACGGCTCTTTCGAGTTTTTCCCCGCGTGCGCCGTCGTGCTGGCGACCGGCGGCGTCGGCGCGCTCTTCGCCGTCACCACCAACCCGACCTACGCGCGCGGCGAAGCCATCGCCATGGCGGCGCGGGCGGGCGCCGTCATCGGCGACGCCGAATTCGTGCAATTCCACCCCACCGCGATCAACGTGGGCGCAGACCCCGCGCCGCTCGCCTCCGAGGCGCTGCGCGGCGAAGGCGCGATCCTCGTCAACGGCCGCGGCGAGCGCTTCATGACGCGCATCGACCCACGCGCCGAGCTCAGCCCGCGCGATATCGTGGCGCGCGGCGTGTTCGCCGAGATCGGCGCCGGGCGCGGAGCGTTTCTCGACTGCCGCGACGCGATCGGGTCGCGGTTCGCCGACGCCTTCCCCACCGTCTATGCGCATTGCCGCGCGGCCGGCATCGACCCTGCGACCGAGCTCATCCCCGTGGCGCCCGCCGCGCACTACCACATGGGCGGGATCGCCACGGACGCGCACGGCCGCTCGAGCGTCCCCGGCCTGTGGGCCATCGGGGAGGCGGCGTCGACGGGGCTGCACGGCGCCAACCGGCTCGCCTCCAATTCGCTGCTCGAGGCCGTCGTCTTCGCGGCCCGCGCTGCCGATCACATCCGCGGGCTCGACCGCAACGCGCGGCGCGCGCCGCTGGTCGACCTGAAGCGCATCGCCACAGCGCAACACGGCGCCGGCGCCGACCGCGCCCCGGCGGTTGCGAGGCTGCGGCGCACGATGATGGCGCACGCAGGCGTCGAGCGCACGGGCTCGGAGCTCGTGTCCGCCATCGAGGTCCTGCAGGACATCGAGCGCAAGGCCGGCGGCGACAACTTGCTGGCCAACATGGCGCTCGCCGCCCGCTTCATCGCGACAAGCGCGCTGCGGCGCCAGGAGAGCCGGGGCGCGCACGAGCGCAGCGATTATCCGCAGACGAACCCGGCGCTGGCGATGCGCAGCTTTCTCTCAGCTGCCGACCTCGATCCTATCTCGGCCTCGGCGCCGGAGCCGGCGCTGCCGCGGCAGGCTGGGGCCTGCCGATGAGCGCGTCCCCGCCCGATCTGCGGCTTCCTCAATTGCTGGTGGACGAGGCCGTGGCCGGCGCGCTCGAAGAGGACTTGGGGCTTGCCGGCGACATTACGACGGAGGCGACAATCCCCGGTGACGCGCGTGCCACCGGCGTGATCGGCGCACGCAAGGCCGGTGTCGTCGCCGGGACGCAGCTCGTGGAGGCGGCCTTTGGACTGCTCGACCCCGATGCGGTCGTCGACGTGCTGATCGCGGATGGCGGACAGGTCGCCGAAGGCGGAGCCATCGCCCGCGTCGCCGGCAATGCGCGCGCGCTGCTGACGGCGGAGCGCGTGGCCATGAACTTTCTCGGCCACCTGAGCGGGATCGCGACACTGACGCGCCGCTATGTGGAAAAGGTCGCGGACACGCGGGCCCGCATCATCGATACGCGCAAGACGACACCGGGCCTGAGGGCGTTCGAGAAGCTGGCGGTGCGCGCGGGCGGCGGCCTCAACCATCGCTTCGGGCTGTTCGATGCGGTCCTCATCAAGGACAATCACATCGTCGCGGCGGGCGGCATCGGGCCCGCACTGAAACGTGCGCGCGCGCACGCAGGCCACATGATAAAGGTCGAGGTCGAGGTCACGACGCTGGCCGAGCTCGAGGCCGCGCTCGCGCACGCCCCCGACGCCGTACTCTTCGACAATATGCCCCCCACCATGCTCGCGGCGGCCGTGGCCAAGGTCGCCGGCCGCGTCCTCACCGAAGCGTCGGGGGGTGTCACACTCGAAACCGTGCACGATATCGCCGAATCCGGCGTCGACCTGATCTCGGTCGGCGCGCTCACGCATTCCGCGCCAACTCTCGACGTGGGCCTCGACTTTGCGCCGGCCGGCTAAGACCAGCCGCCATCAAGACGCTTGATTTTGCCACAGTTGCCGCGCATTTCATTTGCAGGCACCCCCGTGCCCGGCCGCGCCCGGCTGCGACCACGCTTTTTGAGGACAGCACCCATGGACCCCGTACGCGGCATTGTCATCTGGGGCGCCATCGCCCTCGCTGCGGCAACGATTGCCGGTGTGCTCGCGGGCGTCAAGAACCGCGACTACTCGTTCTGGATCGCGTGGTCCTTTGTGCTGCCGCCGCTGGTGCTGTTCCTTTTGCTGCTGCCGCGCCATGAGGGTGAGCGGCCGCGCAAGCCCTCTCTCGACGAGCAAGAGCGCCACGGCGGATGGTGGTAGGGCGTCGTTCTGGCCGCCGGCCGCGCCTAGCCTAATCCACGACCTCGAAGCCGCCGTCCTGCCGGCGAATGGCGGCCTGCGCCGCGGCGAGCCGAGCAATCGGCACGCGGAAGGGCGAGCACGACACGTAGTCGAGTCCGACCTCGTCGAAGAAGGCCACCGAATTCGCCTCGCCGCCGTGCTCACCGCAAATGCCGATCTTGAGACCGGGCTTTGCCGCGCGGCCGCGTTCGACGCCGAGACGCACCAGCTCGCCCACGCCAGCGACGTCGATCGACACGAACGGGTCCACCTTGAAGACCTTGCTTTCCGCGTAGCTTTCCAAGATGGGCGCCGCGTCGTCGCGGCTGAGGCCCAGGGCGGTCTGCGTCAGGTCGTTGGTGCCGAACGAGAAGAACTCAGCGCCGGTGTCGCCTTCGGCAATCTCGCCGGCCCGCAAGGCCGCGCGCGGCAGCTCGATCATCACACCGACCGAGAGGTCGAGCTTGCTGCCACTCTCCTTCTCGACGGCCCGGGCGGTCTTCAAGATCACCTCCCGCAAGAGGTCGAACTCGCGGCGGTAGGCGACGAGAGGCACCATGATCTCCAGCTTCACGGGGCTCTTCGCCGCCTTGCCGACGGCCACCGCCGCCTCGCAGGCCGCGCGGGCTTGCATCTCGGGTATCTCGGGATAGCGCACGCCCAACCGGCACCCGCGAAACCCCAGCATCGGGTTGAACTCGTGCAGCTCGCCGATGCGAGCCCTGAGCTTGTCGGGCGTCACGCCCAGCTCGGTGGCGATTCCCGACACCTCGTGCGCATCGTGGGGGAGGAACTCATGCAGAGGCGGATCGAGCAGGCGGATCGTCACCGGTAGCCCGGCCATGATCTCGAACAGCTCCGCAAAGTCGGAGCGCTGCATGGGGAGGATCTTGGCAAGCGCCTTGCGCCGGCCGGCCTCGTCGTCCGCCAGGATCATCTGGCGCACGGCGAAGATGCGCTCAGGCTCGAAGAACATGTGCTCGGTGCGGCACAGCCCGATGCCCTCGGCGCCGAAGTGGCGCGCCTGGCGGGCATCGCGGGGGGTGTCGGCGTTGGCGCGCACCCGCAAGCGCCGCTCCTTGTCGGCCCAGCCCATGAGAGTCGCGAAGGCCCCCGACAGCTCCGGCTGGCGCATCTTGGCACGCCCGCCCAGGACCTGACCGGTGCCGCCGTCGATGGTGATGACGTCGCCTTTCTGGAAGGTGCGCGATCCGGCCTGCATGGTCCCGGCCTTGGCATCGATGCGCAGCGTGCCGGCACCGGAGACGCACGGGCGCCCCATGCCGCGCGCAACGACGGCGGCGTGGCTCGTCATGCCGCCGCGGGCCGTGAGGATGCCGACGGCTGCGTGCATGCCGTGGATGTCCTCCGGGCTCGTCTCCAGACGGACGAGGATCACGTCCTTCCCGCGCGTGCGTTCCGCCTCGGCATCGTCTGCGGTGAACACGATCTCGCCGGCGGCGGCTCCCGGCGAGGCGGGCAGCCCCCGGGCGATGACGTCCATCTTGGCATCGGGATCGAGCGTGGGGTGGAGGAGCTGGTCGAGCGCTGCGGGATCGACGCGCATGACGGCGCCGCGCTGCGAGATCACGCCCTCCTCGGCGAGATCGACCGCGATGCGCAAGGCCGCTTCCGCGGTGCGCTTGCCCGAACGCGTCTGCAGGATCCACAGTTTGCCGTTCTCGATGGTGAACTCCACGTCCTGCATGTCGCGGTAGTGGGCCTCCAGCCGTTGGAACACGGCCGACAAGGCGCCGAACAGCTTCGGCATCAAGGTCTCCAGCGAGGGATTGTCCTCGCCGGCCTCCTTGCGCGCAGACTCCGTCAGCGGCTGCGGCGTGCGGATGCCGGCGACCACGTCCTCGCCTTGCGCGTTGAGGAGAAACTCTCCGTAAATCTCCTTGGCCCCCGTCGAGGGGTTGCGCGTGAAGGCAACGCCGGTGGCGCTGGTCTCGCCCAGGTTGCCGAACACCATGGCCTGCACGGTGACGGCCGTGCCCCAGGCGTCGGGGATGTCGTGCAGGCGGCGGTAGGTCTTGGCGCGCGCGTTCTGCCAGGAGCCGAACACGGCCGCGATCGCCCCGTAGAGCTGCTCGTTCGTGTCCTGCGGAAAGGGCTTGCCCAGCTCGCGCTCGACGGCTGCCTTGTAGTCCTCGATGATCTCGGCCCAGTCGTCGGCCGAGAGCTCGGTGTCGCTGGTGAAGCCGTTCAAGTTCTTGAAGTTCTCGAGCAAGTCCTCGAATACGCCGTGGTCGACCCCCAACACCACATCGGCGTACATCTGAATGAAGCGGCGGTAGCTGTCATAAGCGAAGCGGCGGTCCTTCGAGCGCTCGGCGAGCCCTTCCACCGTCTCGTCGTTGAGCCCGAGGTTGAGGATCGTATCCATCATACCGGGCATGGAGGCGCGCGCGCCCGAGCGCACGGAGACGAGCAGCGGCTTCTCCACGTCGCCGAAGGTGGCGCCGACCTCGTCGCCGACGAGTTGCAGCGCCTTCTCGATCTGGGGTTTCAGCTCTTCCGGCAGCTTGCGCTTGTGCGCGTAGTAGGCGTCGCAGACCTCGGTGGTGATGGTGAAGCCGGGCGGTATGGGAAGACCGAGGCTCGCCATCTCGGCCAGGTTGGCGCCCTTGCCGCCCAGCAGCCCCGTCATGCTGGCGCGGCCATCGACGTAGCCGGCGGCAAAGGCATAGACCCACTTCGGTTGGTCGCGAAGTGCCCGCTCTGGCATCTTAGCTGCTCCCGGCGGCGCTGCCCGTTCTTTCGCGCGCGGCTCGCCTCTCTGCTTTGCCATATCAGTCCCTTCGCTCACTTTGAAGGTGCGGCGGGAAACCGCGGGGGTCATAACCCAGTTCGGCCGCAGGCGGTCCCAACCCGTCTTTGACGCGGGCGCAGCCTTCCCCCAGAGTTGCCCCCAGTGTTGCGCGCGGGAAAGCGGCCTTGAGAGGCGGAGCATATGAGCGAACACCTAAATCAAGTGCTGACGGCCCTCGATGCAGGCAGCAACACCGCGCTTGACCGCCTTTTTGAGCTGTTGCGCATCAAGAGCGTGTCGACCGACCCGGCCTACAAGGCGAACTGCCAGACGGCCGCCGAGTGGTGCGCCAACGATCTACGCGGCATCGGACTCGACGCCCGCGTGGTGCCGACGACCGGCCATCCCATGGTGGTCGCGCACGACCGCGCAAAGCTCGCGGCCGGCACACCGCACGTGCTCTTCTACGGCCATTACGACGTTCAGCCACCCGACCCGGTCGATTTGTGGACCTCCGATCCCTTCGAGCCGCGCATCGCCGACGACCCCGCCAACGGCAAGGTGATCGTGGCGCGCGGCGCGGAGGACAACAAGGGCCAGCTCATGACCATCATGGAGGCCCTGCGCGCATGGAAAACGGCGGGGGGCGGGCTGCCGCTCGCCGTATCGGTGCTGATCGAGGGCGAGGAGGAGTGCGGCTCGCCGTCGCTGCCGGCGTTCCTGGCCGAGCACGGCAAGGAGCTCGCCGCCGACCTGGTGCTCGTCTGCGATACCGGGCAGTGGGACAAGGATACGCCCGCCATCACCACGATGCTGCGCGGGTTGGCGGCCATCGAGCTCACCGTCACGGGCCCTGCGCGCGATCTGCATTCGGGCATCTACGGCGGCCCGGCGGTCAACCCGATCCGCGCGCTCGTGCATGTGCTCGCCGCCATGCACGACGATAATGGGCGCGTCACGATTCCGGGCTTCTACGACGGCGTCAAGAAGCCGGCGCCGGAGCAGGTGGCGCAGTGGCGCAAGCTCGGCTTTCGCGCCGAGGACTTCCTCGCCGCCGTGGGGCTCAAGGAGCCGGCGGGAGAGGCCGGCCTGACGGTGCTGGAGCAGCTATGGTCGCGGCCGACGCTGGAGTTCAACGGCATCACCGGCGGCTATCAGGGCGTCGGCACCAAGACGGTGATTCCGTCGCAAGCTTCCGCCAAGATCACCTGCCGGCTGGTCGCCGGCCAGGACCCGGAAAAGGTCATCGAGAACGTGCAAGCGTTCGTGCGCGAGCGGCTCCCCTCCGATTGCAAGGTCGAATTCAGGGGCGGCCCGGGCAGCACAGCCATCGCCTTTGCGACGACCACCCCGCCCATGCAAGCGGCGGCAGCGGCGCTCAAGGACGAGTGGGGACGCCCGACGGTGATGATGGGCTGCGGCGCGTCGATTCCCATCGTCACGTCGTTCAAGGACGTGCTGGGCATCGACAGCCTGCTCGTCGGCTTCGGCCTCGACGACGACCGCATTCACAGCCCCAACGAGAAGTACAATCTTAATAGCTTCAAGAAGGGCGCCCGCAGTTGGGCGCGCATCCTGGAGCGGCTCGCAATGACGTAGGCTGGTTGCTCTCAACGATTGGACGCGCTCTTGGGCTCAGGCCGAAAGCCTGCGACCCGCGCGGCCTCCTCGCTGATAACTTTGGCATTGTCGGTCTCGGCGTCGCCCGCCGGGACACCGTCGACCTTGACGTTCGGGCCCGACCACACCGGGCGGCGCGGACAACCGTCGCAGCTGTCCTTGTAGCTCATCATGGTGCGCCAGTCCTTGCCGCGCACGAAGCCGTGGCCGTAGGGGTACGGGCGGGGCGTCTCGTCGAGCGCGCGGTCGTGACGTGCGCCGATCAGGTGGCCGATCTCGTGGGCCAGCGAGTACATGGTGGCGGCGCACTCGTGATGCAGGGCGGTGAAGGCATCGCCAGCATCGGCGGCGACGCGAACGGAAAGCCCGCAGCCCATGGGATCGTCGACCACCAGCGCGGCGACGTCGGCGCCGTACTTGTCACGCAGGTCGTGGATCTCGTCCATGTAGCCGTCGCCCTTGTTGCGGAAGCGGTAGACGTGATCGAAGTGGCTGCCATTCTCCACGTAGTCCGTCTCGTAGGCGTGGACGAGCTTGACGCGGACGTTGTCGATCCCGCTGTCGCGGAACGACTGATTGGCCTCGGCGACGGCGACGTCGAGCAGGTCGCGCTTGATGTCGTCGTAGTGGCTCGCCGCCTTCTTGGTGTAGGCGACGATGAGGTTGATGGTGGCATCCTTGGGCGCCGCGGCATGCTTCTCAGGCGCCAAGGGCGGCAAGCTGCCGTGACGCTCACCGCCGGGCTGCATCATGCTGGCGTCGCCCTGATGCACCAGCGGGTCGGAGCGCATGTTCATCTTCTTCATCATCGCCTTGGGGGCGGCGCCATGGTCGGGCGGCATCTTAGCGGGGTCCAGCTCGAGCATGCCGTGCATGCCGCCGCCCATGCTCTTGATGACGTACGTGCGGCCGGCGTGGTTGACGGTGCCGGCCACCCGGCCGTCAGGCCACCACAGCAGTGTGATCGGCTCGTCGCTCCCGTCGATGATGCCGCGCCAGATATAGCCGTCGTCGGTCTTGGTGACGCCGGTCCGATGCGCCGTCACGGTGACTTTGTGGTTCAGAGGAATGACCAGCGAGGGAGGCGTGCCCTTGTCGGGCGCATGCATGCCCTGGGTCAGCATGTACTCCATCACGGCGGGCTTGGGCAGGTGCATCATGGTCATGCCCATGGCCGCTTTCGAATCCATGGACTTGTGCATCATCTCTTCTTGCTTCGCCGACATCTTGGTGTCGGCCGCCATCGGCTTGACCGTGCGGTTTTCGGGCTCATCGAGCCGCGTCACGTCGACGCCGTGCTGCCGGGCAGCCGCAAGGAACGCATCGAGGCGCGCAGCCGGTACCGACCACATCTCCGCGTGCGTCATGTCGAGTTGTTGGCGGTCGGTGGCACCAGCGAGTTCGGCGAGCTTTTGATAGTCGGCGCTTTGTTTGTCGGGGAGATTGGAAAGGACGAGCCCGGCATCGTCTGGTTCGGCCGCGGCGGAGGCGGCAAGCCCGAAGATCAGGGCAATCAACGCGATGCTAACGGCTTTGAGGTCCCAGGTCGTGTGCATGACGTTCTCCGCCAGAACGAACGTGGAGAGCTGGGAGGAGTAGGGGCCCCCCGAGCAGTTGCCCGAGGGGCCTCGAGGTAGTGCCGAAGGACTTAGCCCTTCGAGGACTTCGACTTCATGTCGGCCAGGATCTGATCCCAAACGCCATGAGGAGAGAAGTCGTCGCCTGCGGTGCAGGAGTTGTAGGCGTCGAGCGACTTGCGCACGGCGTCGGCCAGCTCATAACCGCTCATCTTGTCGACGTAGACCGACATCTTGCCGAGGAAGTTCTTGTAGCCGGCGTCGCAGTCGGTCTTAGCGAACGCAGGGCCGACGCCGACGAGAAGTGCTGTGGCGAGCGCGGCGATAGCAATCTTGTTCATCTTGAGTCTCCATCATTTGCAGGGTTCGGCGCATCTTCGGTCGCGTCTTGGTGCGGCGTCATCTGCGTCCGTAGGCAAAACTATCGGGGCGCCGGCTAGAGCTGAAATATCGATTAGGTCGGGTTTCGATAGCCGCAAGCTATCGAGCCATTGGCCGATCGTTACGGTCCCGACCGCCTCGACGAAGGCGACGTTCCGAACTACGCCATGATCCTCCGGAGTTTTAGGATTCCTGGAAAAGCCAGCCGTCAAATTGATTTAATGGCCCTCAAACGGCCTTGGCCACCGCGGGATGCATCTGCAGCCGGAACGTGAGCGCCCCGGCCGCGAGGAGGGCAAGGGCGATCCCGGCCACGCAGGCCGTCCAGCCGAAGCGGTCGAACACCAGCCCAAGAACGGCGCTGCCGACCAGCCCCCCCATGAAATACGACGCCAGATAGATGCCGCTTGCCGATCCGCGGTCGGTGGTTGCCGCGCGGCTGACGAACCCGGTCGCCACTGCTTGCGCGAAGAACGTGCCCACGCCGACCAGGACCATGCCCCACAGCACGGCTGCAAGGCTCGGCAGCACCAGCAGGGGCAATCCCGCTCCGGCAACGACAAGAGAGGCCCAGATGGTCGTCTGCGTGCCGAACCTTTGCACGGCCCTGCCGGCGAGCGGGGTCGTGATGATGGAGGGGAGAAAGACCAGATAAATGAAGCCGATGCCCATCATGCCGACCGACAGCGGCGGGCGTATGAGGACGAAGTTGACGTAGGTGAAGGTGCCGATGAAAGCGAACAGGATGCAGAAGCCGATGCCGAAGTCGGCGCGCAGCTGCCGATTACGCAAGTGCTCGCGCCAAGCGGACATGCGAGGGGGCGCCGCGCCACCCTCTGGTTTCATGTGCGGCACCTTGTCGACGGTGAAGTAGACAAGCGCCGCGCCCAGCAGATTGAGAACCGCAAAGACGTGGAAGTTCGCCACCAGTCCGGCGGCATTGACGACCTCGGCGGCAATGAAGCGGCCGACGAGGTTGCTCGCCACGTTGCCGGTGATGTAGGCGGCGAAGGCACCGGCGGCATCCGTCTCGCTGCAGCGCTCGCCGAGATAGGCGAGCGTCAGGCTAAAGGCGGTGGCCATAAACACGCCCTGCACCACGCGCAACGCGGCAAATACCGCGAGGTTGGGAGCATAGGCCAGAAGGCAGGTCGGAATGGCGAGCAGGCACAGGCTCAGCAGGATGCCCCAGCGCCGCTCGATGCGGTGGCTGACGAACGCCATGGCGAGACCTGCCGCCGCCATGCCGAAGGTGCTGGCGTTGACCGCAAGGCCCATTGCCGCCGGCGACACGCCGTAGTGCTTGGTCAGCGAGGGCAGGATCGCCTGCGTCGCAAACAGATCGACCAGCGTGAAGAAAGCCGTGAGCGCGATAACGAGCGAGCGCCCGAAGGAGCTACCAAGCGAGCGCTGCATCATCTCTGCGGTGGTCGCGCCGGCATGGTCCATCGCCGCACCCATTCCCAATCCACGCCTGCCGACGGCGAGCGGGCGCCCGACCTGTCCGGGTCATCGGGGCGCCACGCTCTTAGTCCTGCCCGCGGCTGTCGCCTCACATGTCGTGGTTCTTCGGATCCTTGGCGATGTCCGCCGAGATCAGCGTCACGGGCTTATCGGAGGTGTTCTTCCACCAGTGGGACAGACCGGCCTGCTCGATCGAGAGATCGCCGGCGTTGTGCACGATCGGAACTGCGCAATGGGTGGAGTACTCGGTGATGGTGCCCGAGATGGTGTAGATCAGCGCCGGGCGATCCGCATGGCTGTGCATGGCGACCTCACCGCCGGGCTCGATGACGAGCCGGCGCATGCGGAACAGGCGGCCGGGCACGTTGACCTTCTCCTTGGCGAGATCGATCGAGCCGAGCAGCTCCTCCTTGACGCCCTTGTGGGCGGAGGGGCCACCCTTCTGGCCGTCGGTGGTTTCCTGTCCGGCTGGGCAGCCGCCGGCATTGGCCGCCGTGGCGCCGACGAGAACGAGACCGGTCAGCGCGCCGGCGACGGTCAGCGCCATCCAGAAGGCGCCGAGATTGCGAGTTGTGTGCATGGGACGTAACTCCGTGTTGCGATAGGGGGGCTCAGCGAGCCGTTGACGGTCAGAGGATCGCGCGAAGAGTAGTCCTGGCGGAAATATCCGTTATGTCAGGTATCGATAGCCGGCGGCTATCGACGCTCCCGGTAAAGGAAGCGGCAACCGTGTTCGCGGCTTTGCGGGGAGCCCTCATGCCGGATACCCGTAGAGGTCGATCGGATCGGTGACGCCGGCGACGGCGGCCTTGGGGCGCAGCTGCGGCTCGATCGCCGGCCGATAGCCCTGGGCGCGGGCCTGTTTCAGCGTATGGGCCGGCAGCAGCGCGCGCGTTTTTTCGACCTTGTTGTGCTTCTCGAGCTTAGCGGCGAGGTTCACCGCTTCCCCGATGACCGTGTACTCGAGCCGGGTGGCATCGCCCAAGGTCGCGAAGACGACGGTGCCGGAGGCGACGGCCGCGTTCACGTGCAATGGCGTCTTGAGGCCCAGCCCTTCGAGCGAGCGCTGCCAGGCGAGCGCCTCGTCGAGGATCTTATCGAGGGCGCGCAGCGCGTCGGCGGCCGCCGTCTCCGAAGCCGCGACGGCACCGAACGTCACCATGACGCCGTCGCCGAGGAACTTGTCAACGACCCCGTTGTGCGCCTGCACGACGGGCACGATGCGCGCGTGGAACGAGGTCAGCATGCGCACCACCTCGGCGGGCGGCACCGTCGTGGAGAACGGCGTGAAGCCGCGGATGTCGATCATCATGATCGCCGCGTCGCGCTCGGCGGCATGCCCCGCCTCGATGAGCTCCGCCGACATGGAGATCTGGTCGGCGACGCCTTGCGACAGGAAGCGCTTGATCTCGCGGCCCGCCGCCTCCTCGCGCACCGCGGTGAGCAGCGTCTGCTGGGCGCGCCGCGCGCCCACCGTGAGGACGGCGGTGACGAGCAGGATGGCGACGATCTTGTCGACCTCGGCGCCGATCAGAATGCGGTTGCCGGTGATGTAGGCGACGAAGTTGCGCGTCACCGCGCCCTCGGGTGATTCCATCACCGCGCCCGTCGTCAGCAGCGCCCAGCCGAGCGCGGCCGTCAGTCCGGCAGCCAGCACGTAGCGATGATCGAAGCGCAGCGCTCTGAGCGCAATAAAGACGAACAGGTAGAGGATCGACGGCACCTTCAGCGAGAAGGCGGGCGGCTCACCGTATTGGAGATGGAAGGACCAGATGAGGCCCAGAAGCAGGCTCATGTCGGCGACGATGGAGGGGATGACGAACCATCCCGGAATGGATCCGCGCCGTGACATCATGAGCCGGATCAGGGCGAACAGCGTATAGGCGGCGAGCGCAATCGGAACCGGCGCCACCATGGTCATGGGCGCGTCCTCGGGGCGCGGGGCGAGCACATAGAGCACGGCCAGAGCGGCGGCCAGCGAGAGCTGCACGTAGATGATCAGCCGCTCGGCGTCCCGGTCCTGGGCGTGCAGCAGCTCGACGACGCGGGTGGGCAGGCGTGTGGTCGATTCGGGCGCGCGGAAGAGGTCGGCGATTGCGCCGGGCAAGCTTGAGAGCCTCGCAAGAAGGGCCTGCATGAGCCCGCTGCCTCGCCGCGCCGGATCTAGAGGAAAATTTCGGCCAGATCGATGCTGGAATTCTGCCCGACCCGGTCGAAGTTGGTGTCGAGCCATTCCTCCGCCCTCCGGCGTCCGGCATCGCGCAACCGGCAGAGAAAATCCCAATCGGGGTTGAGCTTGGTGGCAACGCCGAGCTGCGCCATCTCGGCATCGTCGCGGATCGAGTGGATCAGCATGCGATGGTATTTCTTGCCGTCGAGCGCCCCTTCGTCGATGAGGCGCGTCACGAACTCGACGGCCCGCATCTCACGCATCAGCGAGGAATTAAAGCTGATCTCGTTCATGCGGTCGAAGATCTCGGGCGCGCTCTTGGGCAGCTTCTTGCGCTCGATCGGATTGATGTGGACGATGATGACGTCCTTCGACGCCCCGTTGTAGATCAGCGGAAAGATCGCCGGGTTGCCCATGAACCCGCCGTCCCAATACGCCTCGCCGTCGATCTCGACCGCCTGGAACACATACGGCAGGCACGCCGACGCCATCACCACGTCGACGGAGAGCTCCTCGTTGTGGAAGACGCGGATCTTGCCGGTGCGCACATTGGTGGCGCTGAGGAAGATGCGCGTCGCCTTGTTGCAATGGGACAGCTTCTCGAAGTCGACGACCTTCAACAGGACGTCGCGCAGCGGATTGAAGTTGAACGGATTGAGCTGGTAGGGCGAGAACAGATGCGTCATCGCCTGGAAGGCGTGGTAGGTCGGTGAGAACTCCGGCTGGAACCCATAGGCCGCCAGCCATTTCTCCCAGGGCATGGTCCGCACCGGGCTGTAGAGCTCGCCGGCGTGGCTGATCTCGGTCCAGAACTCGTTGAGCTTGTCGCGGGCGCCCGCCGTACCGCCGAGCGACACGCCGTAGGCCATGACCACGGCGTTCATGGCGCCGGCGCTGGTCGCGCTCAGGGCCTCGATGTTGAGCCGCCCGTCCTCCAAGATCCGGTCGAGCACGCCCCAGGCGAACGCCCCGTGCGCACCGCCGCCTTGCAGAGCGACATTGACCGGCTTGCGGTTGGGTTTGCTGCGCGGGGCCGGCCGCGGCCGTGCTGGCTCTTGAATGGTCATTGTGCCGTCCACCCGCCTTCGATGGGCAGCGCCGCGCCCGTGATCGAGGCGCCGCCGCCCGTGCACAGAAACACCGCCAATGCGCCGATCTCCTCGGTCGTCACGAACTTGCGCGTCGGCTGGGCATGCAGGAGCACGTCGCGGATGACCTGCTCCTCGGTGAGGTTGCGCGCCTTGGCGGTCTCCGGGATCTGCTTTTGGACGAGCGGGGTCAGCACGTAGCCCGGACAGATGGCGTTGACGGTGATGCCGTGCTCGGCCGTCTCCAGTGCGACCGTCTTGGTCAGTCCCAAGACGCCGTGCTTGGCGGCGACGTAGGCCGACTTGAAGGGCGAGGCGACGAGGGCATGCGCCGAGGCAACGTTGATGATGCGGCCCCACTTGCGCGCCTTCATCTCGGGCACGACGGCGCGCATGGCATGAAAGGCTGAGGAAAGATTGATGGCGATGATGGCGTCCCACTTGGCGATGGGGAAGGTCTCGATCGCCTCCACGTGCTGGATGCCGGCGTTGTTGACGAGCACGTCCACCTTGCCCAGCGCCTTGCCGGCGTCCGCGACCATGGCCGCGATATCGTCCGGCTTGGTCATGTCGGCGGCCGAATAGGCGACCTTGACGCCGAAGGTCTTCTCCAGTCCGGCGCGCGTCTTCTCGATCTCGGCCGCATCGCCGAAGCCATTCAGCATGACGTTCATGCCGGCGCCGGCGAAGGCTTGCGCGATGCCCAGCCCGATGCCGCTGGTCGATCCCGTGACGATGGCCGATTTGCCCGCGAGGCTTTTGGCAGACAGAGGCATGTCTGTGGGTGAGGTCATCATGGTCATGGCGGTCACCTTTGCTCGAGACTGGACATCCTACTCCGATGCGGTTCGCCACACCTTAATCTTCTTGTAGGCCACCGGCAGCAGCGATAGCAGCGCGAGACCGACCAGCGCGGTAATGACCTGCGGCGTCAGCGCGCCCTTCAGCGAGAACTCCTGCATGGAGTCGAATATGCTGCCGAGCCCGGCGCCGATCGAGGCAAAAACGAACGTTCCCGGGATAATCCCGAGGAATGTCGCAATGACAAAGGTCCGCAGAGAAACGCCGAGAAATGCGGGAACCAAGTTTACGATAAAGAAAGGAAACGCCGGGATTAGCCGCAGCACGAGCAGGTAGCTCAGCGCATCCTCGTTGAAGCCGGCTTCCATCTTTGCAAGCCAGGGTCCCGCCTTGGCGCGCAGCACGTCGCCCAGCACGAAGCGGGCGGCGAGGAAGAGCGCCGTCGCTCCGGCGGTGGCGCCGACCACGACGGCAGCGGTCCCTTCCCAGATGCCAAACAGGAAGCCGCCCGTCAGCGTCAGGATCGCAGCGCCGGGCACCGACAGCGCCACCGCAACCGTGTAGACGAGAACGAAAATCGCTACCGAGGCGACCGGCATCGTGTCGACGAAGGCCGTGAGCGTCTCGCGGTGCTCGCGGAGCTGCTCGAACGTCAGGTAGCGATCGAGCCCGAGAGCGAAGAACGCGGCAATGCCGCCGCCCAGCAAAACCAGAGGCAGGAGCCGCTTGTAGCCGAAGCCCGATGCGGCCTTCTGCTGCCGATCCGGACTTGGGCTTTCTGCGGCGGACATGGCGGTCTCCGTTCTGGCGTCAATTGAAAATCGGGACCCGGACGACGCCGGGGGACGGGGGGAGGACGACGTGGTCCGGGTCCCGGAGGGCTGAGGCCGCAGGGGGGAACGGCCGTCAGCAGGGGTAGAGGAAAAGCGCAACGAGAGTGTCATGGGAGCCTCTGCATCCACTCGATGATGGCGATAGCGACTTTCATTGGCTCTGGCATGCTCCGGCCTCCCAACCGGTACGTCCCGCATCGGGACGGCGTTACAATTCGGCGGC
>CAYUBZ010000007.1:0-23337 GCA_964443205.1 uncultured Hyphomicrobium sp.
GCCAGCACGTAAAGCTCGGCCGAATCGGCTCTGGACGCCGGCGGCTTGACGTGGCGCACGCTTGCGAACTTGCGTTTGAGCAGATCCAGCAGCTCCCGCTCGGTGCCGCCTTGCAGCACCTTGGCGAGGAACACCCCGCCCGGAACGAGCACGTCGAACGCAAAGTGGGCGGCCGCCTCGGCGAGCGCCATGATCCGCAAATGATCGGTGCGCGCGTGGCCGATCGTCGGCGCGGCCATGTCGGAGAGCACCACGTCGGCGTGGCCGTCGCGCAGGCGCTCTTTAAGACGATCCTCGGCGTCCTCCGCCATGAAGTCGAGATGGATGACCTCCACGCCCGGCAGCGGCTCCATCGGCGAGATGTCGATGGCGACGACTTGACCTTTGCCGGCGAGCGACTGCGTGCGCTCGGCCGCGACCTGGCTCCAGCCGCCGGGCGCGGCGCCCAAGTCGACGACGCGTTTGCCGGGTTTGAGGAAATGCTGCTTGTCGTCGATCTCGGAGAGCTTGAAGGCCGCGCGCGAGCGCCGGCCCTCGCGCTGCGCCGCGGCCACGTACGGGTCGTTGAGCTGGCGCTCGAGCCAGCGCTGCGAGGAGGCCGTGTGCTTGCGCGCACCCTTGAGGCGCACGTGAAGCTGGCGCTGTCCGCCGCCGGGGCCGCTCGGCCGCTTGCTCATGGGCTGACCTCAGCGCCGCCCGCCGCGCCGCCTTCGGCCCATGCGCAGCACCCCGTCCTCGCTCATGAGCGTGGTCAGGATGCCCTCGCGCAAGCCCCGGTCGGCGACCCGCAGCCGCTCGCACGGCCACAGACGCAGCACGGCCTCGAGGATGGCGCAGCCGGCGAGCACCAGGTCGGCGCGGTCGCGGCCGATGCACGGCTCGGCGACGCGCTGCTCGTACGTGCGCGCGATGAGATCGTCGGTGACGGCGCGCACGTCCTTGACGTTGAGCCAGCTGCCGTCGACGCGGTTGCGGTCGTAGCGCTGCAGGCCGAGGTGGATGCCGGCGATCGTCGTCACGGTGCCCGAGGTGCCCAGCATGTGCACGCGCTTGCCGTGCAATCGCTGCGCGAGATCGTGCTGCGCCTCGAAGGGTTGCAGCATGCGCAGCGTCTCGGCGACCATCGCCTCGAAATCCTCCGGCTGCACGTGGCGGCCGCCGAAGCGCTCGGCAAGCGTCACGACGCCGATCGGCAGCGACGTCCACGCCGCCATGCAGGTTTGCGCGTCGATGCGGTCGCCGAAGCGGCGGTCGGCGCGCCGGCTGCGCCGCGCCAGATCGAGCAGGATCAGCTCCGAGGAGCCCCCGCCGATGTCGAACACCAGGACATGATCGCAGGTGGCATCGATGAGGGCCGCCGATCCGGAGACGGCGAGGCGCGCTTCGACCTCGGGCGTCAGCACCTCGATTGCGAGGCCCAGCTTGTCGTGCACGTCGGCGAGGAACGCCGCGCCGTTCTCGGCGATGCGGCAGGCCTCGGTCGCAACGAGGCGCGAGCGGCGCACCCGCGCGCGCTCGAGCTTGGCGGCGCACACTTTGAGCGCCTCGTAGGTACGCGCCATCGCGGCGTCCGACAGGCGCCCGGTCTGGCTCACGCCCTCGCCCAGACGGATGATCCGCGAGAACGCATCGACGACGCGAAACCCGCGCCGCGACGGTTTGGCGAGCAGCAGGCGGCAATTGTTGGTGCCGAGATCGAGGGCGCCGTAGACGGCATCGCGCTCGCCCGCGTCGGGACGGCGGACCGGCTGGCTGCGCGGCGGCTGCGGCGGCGCCCCGCCGGGGGGCTGAGAAAGAGTGGGAGCTGTGGGCTGGGCGACCTGCAGGGCCGGAGCGATAGCATCGGGGGCGGCGCTGGCATCGGGCGCTTCGGTTGCGCCGCCGTCGTCGGGGTAGCCCTGCAAAGCTCTTACTCCAGCGCCTGGCTTCGGGCCTCCCGATCGACGATCGGACAACCGCTGTCATCAGGCGTCTTCTGGATGACACTTGTGTTACACTTTACCAGCAAACACGCCCGCGTAAAGCGCGCATCGCCACGCCGAGAATTCCTCTCCTTTCGGGATAGATAGCTGGTTAACGAAGTCTGCTGTCCATGCGAATCGCTTTGCTCGTCCTCGTTGCTCTGTCAGCTTTCGCGACCGCGGGCGCGGGTGAGCTCACCCAAGCGGCGCGCGCGCGCCTGCTCGCCGCCTACCCCGATGATCTTGCGCGCATCGAAGACGGCGAGCTCGTGTGGCGCGATGGAACGCGCATGCCGCTCGACGACGGCAAGGGCGAAAAGTCGTTCGCCGACTGGCTCAATGATCCCGACATCGAGGACATGCTGGCCGTGCCGTATCCGATGGGCGACCTTAAGAGCCCGCCTGCCAAAGATGTCGACCCGGGGCGGGCGCGCAACGCGGCATTCTTCGACAAGATCTACGGCGACTGCCGCAAGGGCGCCGTGAAGGGAAACCTCACCACCGTCGTGTGGTTGCCCAAGAAATCCGGCCAGCGCCTGCCTTTCAGCAAGATCAACGGGGCCGCGCGGGCGCTTGAAGCCGTGAGCCGCGAGCTGGACCGGCTGCCCGAACGCTTCGATGCCTACCTTTATCCCTCGGCCGGCACCTACAATTGCCGCCCCATTGCCGGGACCAGGCGCATGTCGGCGCACGGCCACGGCATCGCCATCGACATCGCCCTGAAGCACGCGGACTACTGGCGCAACGCCAAGCCCGGCAAGGACGGCGCCTACGCCTACAAGAACGAGATCCCGGCGGAGATCGTGCGCATTTTCGAGAAGCACGGCTTCATCTGGGGCGGCAAATGGCACCACTACGACACGATGCACTTCGAGTACCGGCCGGAGCTGGTGGGGGGCGACCGGTGAGGCGCCTGCCCCGTTGCGAGGCTGCGCCTTAGCTGTTATATGCGCGCAACCTGCGGCACAGCCGCTTAAGGTCCCGGCATTGGGGGATCGTCTAACGGTAGGACTGCAGACTCTGACTCTGCCTATCTAGGTTCGAATCCTAGTCCCCCAGCCACTTTCACATTCCGCCGTGTGCCTTAGGCTCGGAATTACGCTCGCCGAAAATGGGCGAAGCATCGTCGGCGAATGCGCCGAGACGCGATGAACGGCGCGCTCCAACGCCATAGCGATGTCCCCGAAGGGCCAGGCGCAGGCATCATGCCCGCTCATCACGACGGACGAGCCATCCGTCAACAGCGGACAACCAATTGCTAATGTTCTTTGCTTGACCTGGCGCAATGCGTCCTCTCAGCTCGGAGTGGAAAACTTCGTAAAATCAATGTCGATCGCTGCCCGATGATGGCCGACCCTTCTGCAGGTGACAGACGCCAAGACGAGAGCGGCTCCGTGCCGGACCGCCGCGGGGAGGTCGTCTCCATCAGCGGGTCCGTCATCGATATCGCCTTTACGCAAGCCGAGCTGCCGCAGCTCTTCAACGCGATCGAGATCGAGTGGGATGGCCCCTATCGGCTGATCGTCGAGGTTCACCAGCACATCAATCCGCATCGCGTGCGCGGCGTGGCGCTGCAGGAAACAGCGGGCCTCAAGTGCGGCGTTGCCGCCCGCGATACCGGCGCTCCCATCCGCGTGCCGGTGGGGGAAAAGATGCTGGGCCGCATGGTCGATGTGCTCGGCGATCCCATCGACCAGAGCCCCGGCTTTGGCGCCGACGTGCCGCGGCTCCCCATTCATCGCGCGCCGCCCAAGCTCGCCGCGCAAGGCGGTGAGCGCAAACAGTTTCACACGGGCATCAAAGTCATCGATCTGCTCGCGCCATTGCCGCGCGGCGGCAAGGCGGCGATGTTCGGCGGCGCAGGCGTCGGCAAGACCGTGCTCATCATGGAGTTGATGCGGGCGACGGCGGAGACCTATTCCGGCATCTCGGTGTTTGCCGGCATCGGCGAGCGCACGCGCGAAGGCCACGAGCTGTGGCTCGAGCTGAAACAATCCGGCGTGCTTGCCCGCACGGCTCTGGTATTTGGTCAGATGAGCGAGCCGCCCGGTGCCCGCTGGCGCGTCGGCCTCACGGCGCTGACGATTGCGGAATATTTCCGTGACGCCAAGCAGCGCGACGTCTTGTTTCTCATCGACAACGTGTTCCGGTTCGCACAAGCGGGCGGCGAGGTCTCAGGCCTCCTCGGCCGACTGCCCTCACAGCTCGGATACCAGCCGACGCTTGCCACCGAGATCGCCGATCTGGAGGAGCGCATCACGTCGGTCAGGTCGGCGGCGATAACCTCGATCCAGGCCGTGTACGTGCCGGCGGACGACTTCACGGACCCGGCGGTGGCACAGACCTTCACCCATCTCGATTCCTCGATCGTGCTCAGCCGCGAGATGGCGAGCGAGGGGCTCTATCCGGCGATCGATCCCCTGGCATCGAACTCAATCCTGCTCGATCCGCTGATCATCGGCGAAAGGCACTACGCGATCGCCGACGAGGTCCGCCGTCTCATCGAACGCTACCGGGAGCTGCAGGAGATCATCTCGCTTCTGGGCATCGACGAGCTGGGCGCCGCCGACCGCGCGGCTGTGGGCCGGGCGCGCCGGCTGATCCGGTTCCTCACTCAGCCCTTCCTCGTGACGGCGGCGTTTACCGGACATGAGGGTGTTTCCGTTCCACTGGACGAGACCCTCGATGGATGCCGCGCGATCCTCGATGGGGCCGCAGACACGTGGCCCGAGGACGCGCTCTACATGGTCGGCTCGCTCGAGGACGCAAGGAAGAAGGCGGCGGCACAAGCCCCCGTTCCCGCATGAAGCTCGTGATCACGACCCCGATACAGCTTGCCGTCGACGCCGACGACGTCGCCTACGTGCGGGCAGAGGATGAGACTGGCGCGTTTGGCATCCTCCCCGGTCATGCGGATTTCATTACGACGCTCACCGTATCGGTGATCACCTGGAAGTACGGCGACGGTCGCCAGCACCACGTCGCCGTGCGCGAGGGCGTGCTGATCGTGCGCGAAGGACGCTTCGTCGAGGTGGTCACGCGCGAGGCCGTCGGCGAGGAGACGCTCGAAGCCTTGGGCGCGGCCGTGCTCGAGCGCATGCGCGCTGAAATGCAGGTGGGCGAGAGCTCGCGCTTTGCCAGCACGTGCCTGGAGGTCGCCGCCTTGCGCCAGCTGCAGAACTATCTGGCGACGGGGCGAGGCCGCATGGTGAAGGGATCGCCGGTGCCGGCCGTGACCGCGCCCGCCGAGGATTAGTCGAGAGGCGAGTGGACCATGAGCCAGGACGCTGGCGACGAGAACGACGAAGAGTTGGAGAGCGCCGTGCAACTGCGGCGGAAAAGGGAGGAGTTTTGGCGCCGCACCGGCGAGCGCTCGCTGTGGCAGAACGTTTCCATGATCGGGGCGCTCGGCTGGCTGATCGTCACCCCGACGCTGCTCGGCGTCTTGATCGGCCGCTGGTTGGACGTGCGTTTTGGCACGGGAATCTTCTGGAGTGGCGCCTTGATCATGTTGGGGGCGGCGTTCGGCGGCTACCTCGCCTGGCAGAGGATCGAAAAGGAATGACGCAGATCGCGACACCGAGCCTGGCGCTCGCCATCACCTGCGGCACGCTGGCGGGCCTCGTGGTCGGGCTCGTCTACTTCGCGCTTCTGCGGCGCGCGGTCGCCGGCTACGTGAAGGGCGCGCAGCTCAAAGGCCCGCTGCTCCTCACCGCGCTGCGCCTTGCCGCCGTGCTCATCGTCTTCTTTGCGCTCGTGCAGTGGAGCGCGGCCGCCGCCGTAGCCGGGCTGGTCGGCTTCACGCTGGCACTCCTCACGTTGCGCCTCACCGCCGGATTGGACTGAGCATGCACGCCAACCCGTTGCACACCGAGATCCTGTTTCACTTGGGCCCCGTTCCCATAGCTGAGGCCGTGGTCACGACGTGGGTGATCATGGGCTTGCTCGTTGCGGTGTCGTGGATGGGGCTGCGCAAGGCCAGCGTCGACGCGGGTCCACTGCAGACCGCGCTCGAGGTTCTCATCGAGACCATCACCGGCCAGGTTGCCGAGATCATGGGCAAGAAAAGTGCACAGTACGTGCCCATCATCGGCACGCTCTTCATCTTCCTCGTTTGCGCCAACCTGTCGGCGGCCCTTCCCGGGGCGCAGGCGCCGACCGCGCACATCGAGACGCCTGCGGCGCTGGCGGCCATCGTCTTCCTCTCGGTACACTACTACGGCGTGCGCTCGCGCGGCTGGCGCGCGTATGTGGCGCATTACACGCGGCCGACGCCGCTCCTGTTGCCGCTCAATATTCTGTCGGAGATCACCCGCACCTTCTCGCTGATGATCCGCCTGTTCGGTAACATGATGAGCCATGAGTTCGTGTTGGCGATCATTGCGTTCCTCGCCGGACTCCTCGTGCCGATCCCGTTTCTCGCGCTCGGCATCCTCATCGGCCTAATCCAGGCCTACATCTTCACGGTTCTCGCCGCCGTCTACATCGGCGCCGCTGTCGGCAACATGAAATTCGAATGAAAGGACGCAGATGGACATCCATATGGTGAGCGTTTTGGGCGCCGCGCTCGCGGTGTGCTTCGGCGCCATCGGCCCGGCCTTCGGCGAGGGGCGCGCCATCGCCGCGGCGATGGAGGCGATCGCCAGGCAGCCCGAATCGGCCGGCACGATCTCGCGCACGCTGTTCGTGGGCCTCGCCATGATCGAGACGATGGCGATCTATTGTCTCGTCGTGGCGCTGCTCCTGCTCTACGCCAACCCATTCGTTGGGTAACCATGCAGATCAGCTGGTGGACGTTCGCTCTTCAGGTCGTGAACTTCCTGGTTCTCGTCTGGCTTTTGCAGAGGTTCCTCTACAGGCCGGTGCGGAACATCCTGGAGAAGCGCAAGAAGCTCGCGACTGAGGCGCTCGCAGAGGCGGACGAGGCGAAAGTGCAGGCCGAGGCTGAGCGGCGCCACTACGAGGAGGCTCGCGACAAGCTCGCCCAGGAGCGCCAAGCCATGCTGGAGGCGGCGCACCGCGCCAGCGAGGCGGAGCGCACCAAGCGTATCGACGAAGCGCGGCAGGAAGCCCAGAAGCTCATCGAGACGGCGCACGCAACGATCGCCGAGGAGCGCGCCAAGACGTTGGCGGGGCTGGAGGCCGACGTGGCAAGTCTCGCGGTGACGCTCGCCGGCAAGCTGCTCGACAAGCTCGGGCCCTCGATCACAGGCGGGGTCTTTCTGGATCAGACCGAGGCGGCCTTGAAGACACTGCCCGATGCCGAGCGCCGGCGTCTGGAGCGCGACCTCGCCAGCAATGGGGCCCACGTGACGGTCGTGACCGCAGCGCCCCTCAAGTCGCAAGAGCAGAAGGCCTGGCAATCCCGGCTCGAAGGCAACCTCGGACGCTCGCTCGATATCGCCTTCGACGTCGATCCCAAGCTTATCGCGGGCGCGGCCGTGCACTTTCCGCACATGGTGGTGAGCTTTGCCTGGGCCGACCAGCTGAAAGACGCCAAAGAGGCGCTGATGAGTGGCAAGCATGAAAAGCCTACGTAGCGGCCTCAAGGAGTGGCTCGGCACGGCGCCCGGCGCGCTCGACAAACTCGACGTCGGCGCGCGCGTCGAGCATGTGGGCCGCGTCCTGCGGGTGGGCGACGGCGTGGCGAGCGTCGCCGGTTTGCCGCAGACGCGCCTCAACGAGCTTCTGCGCTTCGAGGATGGCTCGATCGGCCTCGCCTTGCACGTCGATGAGAGCCTCGTTGAGTGCATGCTCTTGGCGGGCGGCATCGAGACCGCAGCGGGCACAAGCGTGCGCGGAACGGGCGAGGTGGCGCGCGTGCCCGTCGGGACGGCCCTACTCGGCCGCGTGGTCGATCCGCTCGGCAATCCGCTCGACGGCGGCGCGTGGCCGGACGCTGAGCGCCTCGAGCCGATCGAGCGTCCGGCTCCCGGCATTCTCGACCGCGATCCCATCACCGAGCCGCTGATGACGGGCGTGACCGTGGTCGACGCCATGATCCCGCTCGGGCGGGGACAGCGCGAGCTCCTGATCGGCGACCGCAAGACGGGGAAGACGGCGCTCGCGGTGGACACCGTCATCAATCAGCGGAGCTCGGACGTCATCTGCATCTACGCGATGATCGGCCAGAAGGCCTCGACGGTGGAGCAGGTCATCAGCGCCGTCCGCGCCCATGGCGCGATCGAGCGGTGCATTTTCGTCGTCGCCGAGGCGAGCGCCTTGCCCGGCGCGCAATGGCTCGCCCCTTATGCCGCGTGCTCCATGGCCGAATACTTCCGCGACAAGGGCCAGCACGCGCTGCTCATCCTCGACGACCTGAGCAAACACGCGATCGTCTACCGCGAGATCTCGCTGCTGTTGCGCCGGCCGCCCGGGCGCGAGGCCTATCCCGGCGACATCTTCTACATTCACTCGCGGCTTTTAGAACGCGCCGCCAAGCTGTCGGCTGGGCGCGGCGGGGGCTCGTTGACCGCAATGCCCATCGCGGAGACGCAGGCCGGCAATCTGACGGCTTACATTCCAACCAATCTCATCTCCATCACGGACGGGCAGATCTACTTCGAGCCCAAGCTGTTCTACGAAGGCCAGAAGCCCGCTGTGAACGTGGGCTTGAGCGTCTCCCGCGTCGGCGCCAAGACGCAGGCCCCCATCATCATGGAGGCCGCGAGCCGCCTGAAGCTCGACTATGCCCAGTTTCTCGAGCTCGAGGTGTTCACGCGATTTGGGGCCGTCGTGGACGAACGAACCAAGGCCCGCATCGAGCGTGGGCGCCGCATCCGGGCGATCCTCGTCCAGCCGCAATATCGCCCGCGTACCATCGGTGAGGAGACCGCGCTGCTGCTCGCCGTGAAGGAAGGCAAGCTCGATGCGCTCGCGTTGCCCCAGGTCGATCGGTTCAAGGCGGGGCTCGGCGATTGGCTGGAGCGTATGTGCCCCAAGGCGATGACGCGCCTTGCCGAAGAGGGTGTGCTCGACCGGCAAGAGCAGGAGGCGCTGCTCGCCTCGCTCGATGCCTTCATCGCCCAACTCGATGGGCCAGCTTCGAAGGAGGCGTAGCTTGGAAGAGCTCATCCGCCTCAAGTCGCGTATCGAGAGCCTCGGGGAGCTCAGGACCTTGTTCTCCGCGATGCGGGCGATGTCGGCTGCACGCGTACAGGAAGCGCAAGCTGCACTCGGCGGCATCCGCCGCTACGCCGCTGTCGTCGAAGGCGCGATCTCGGAGGCGGCAAGCTTGCGATCGGCAGGCGAGGCGCGGTTGTCCGAGGCCGAGGTGCCGCCGTCGGGCTCCCTGGTCCTTATCTGCGCCGAGCATGGCTTCGCCGGGGCCTTCAACCGTCTTCTCTTGCAGCGTGCCAAAGCGGAGATCAAGGCGGGCGAGCAACTCGGCATCGTCGGACGCCGGGGCGCCTCGCTCGCCGAGGAGCACGGTCTGCGCCCGGCCTGGACCTTGCCGATGACGACGCACGTCGGCGGGGTCATCGAGGTTGCGCGGCGCGTCGCCGCGCAGTTGACGAGATCTGCAAGCGTGCGGCTGATCTTTGCGCGCTATCAGTCGGGCGGCCGGTTCGAGGTCGGCGTGCGCCAGGTCATTCCAATCGATCCGCGGCTGCTCGAGGCGAGCCCCGCACAGGCTCCGCCGCTGCACCATCTCGATCCGCAACTGCTGTTGCAGCGACTGATCGAGGAGTATCTCTTTGCCGACTTGGTGCTCGCCATGATGGAATCGCTGGCCAGCGAGAACGGCGCACGGCTGCAGGTCATGAAGGCGGCGGACCGCAACATTGACGACAAGCTTAGCGATTTGACGCGGCGCGCGCGCCAGGTCCGTCAGCAAGCCATCACCGCCGAGCTCTTGGACGTCGTCACCGGCGCCGAAGCGATCTTTCAATCCTTTCCGGAAGGCTCCCGCTAGACACTGCGGCGGCGGGTTCTCGACAGGCATAGGCGCCACGCAATCGGTTCGGGTGGCCGCCAGGTCGTTTGCGCGCCAGCGGGAATGCCGCGCGCGGCGTGATGCTCGCCGCCGCGCTCGAGCCGAGGTTCGATTCAATTTCATCGAATTTCTGGAGATGTCGTAAAGGCTCCGCCGCTAAACGCAGGAGACCTTAACTGGTTGACCGCCCCCTGCTCAGGCGCGCCCATGCAGCTCGACATGCCCACGATCTCCGCCGTTGCCATCTCCGTGACGGCCATCATCGGCTTCGTGCTGATATTCGCCTGGTGGCGCGAGCCGACGAGCCCTCTCACCGGCTGGTGGGGTCTGGCCCAGATCGTGATGTGTGCCGGCATCATCTTGGCCCTCATCGCCGCGGGCACCAACAACGCCAACCTCCACGCCTTCGGTCAGGCCTGGATAATTTTCTCCGCCGCCCTCATGTGGATGGCCGCGCGGCAGTTCGAAGGCCGCAAGCTGCATCCGTTTTGGATCTTCGGCTGGCCGGCGGGATTCTTTATTGCCGAGCTTCTCGGCTATCTCGGATCCTTCGACACACGCCTCATTGTGGCCTGCACCATTCTCGCCGGCTTGAGCTTCGCGGCCGCTAGGGAGCTGTCGCGCGATGGCAGCGAGCGACTGACCTCGCGCTGGCCGGCCGTCGTTCTCCTGATTGCCACCGGGGCCGGCTACCTGACGTGGCTGCCCCTGACGCTGACCATGCCGATCCACGAAGCGGGTCTCATCTTCGCCAGCAGCTGGTTCCCCGCCGTCATCCTCATCGCGATACTGTGTCGAATCGCTTTGGCTTTTGCCGTCCTGGCCATGGTGAAGGAGCGCCAGGAGCTGAAACAGCGCACCGATGCGCTCACCGATCCGCTCACCGGCCTGCCCAATCGGCGCGCCTTGTTCGAGGCCGCGGAGAAGCTCGCGCAGCACAGCAAACACCTGAAGGGCGATCCGATCTCGGTGCTGGTGTTTGATCTCGACCACTTCAAGAAGATCAACGACACCTTCGGACATCGGCTTGGCGACCGCGTCTTGCAAGTGTTTGCGGGCACGTTGTCGGAGCAGCTGGAGTCCGGCAGCATCCTCGGGCGACTGGGCGGGGAGGAATTCGCGGCCATTCTGCCGGGCGCCAATCTGGAGACGGCGGCCGTCACCGCAGAAGCCGTCCGCGCCACGTTCGCGGCCTCGGCCGTGTCCATCGACGGGCTGGAGATCTCCGGAACGGTCAGCGTCGGTGCGGCCGCCCACGATGACATCGACTGTGATCTGGGCATGCTGTTTCACCGGGCCGACGGCGCGCTTTATGCGGCCAAAAGCGCCGGGCGCAATCGCGTGGGACTGCTGGGCCCGCACGAGGCGATGCGTTTCGACGAAGCCAGTGCCGCGATCCGCTCAGCGCTCGACAGGCGCGATGGACAGGACTATCCCTCCCCTGAGAAGTGGAGAAGCACGCGCCGGTACCGGCGATCCGGCTTGGCCGCGAGCCCCACACCCCGCCCTCGCCGCGGCGGACCTGCGCTCTCCTGATTGGCGCATCGAGCGCCCGCGATCGGTGTAAAGCGACGCGGCAGACATTCAATCCGGCTCGGGTAAGATGCGTCCGGGGGAGACGTGGCGGCGCGATTCGGGCCAGCCCCCCTTCGATGGGCGACGCATAGGCCGGGGGCATCATTGTTCGAGCTTGAAGAGCACGGCACGACCGTCCGCACCGAGCTGCTCGCCGGTCTGACGACGTACGTGACCATGGTCTACATCGCCTTCGTGAACCCGGCCATCCTCGCCGAAGCCGGCATGGACAAGGGCGCGGTGTTCGTCGCCACCTGCCTCGCCGCGGCCTTCGGCTCGGCCTTCATGGGCCTCTATGCCAACTATCCCGTGGCACTCGCTCCCGGCATGGGGCTAAACGCCTATTTCACTTTTTCGGTCGTCAACGACCTCGGCGTGCCGTGGCAGACGGCGCTCGGCATCGTGTTCCTGTCCGGCGTCCTGTTCCTTTTGGTCAGCGTCACCCCGGTCCGCGTGTGGATCATCAACAGTATCTCGAACTCGCTCAAACTGGCGATCGCGGTCGGGATCGGCTTCTTCTTGGTGATGATCGGGCTGCGCAGCGCCGGCATCATTGTCGCCGATCCAACGACGCTGGTGACCCTCGGCGACCTCAAGTCGCCCGGTATCGTGATCACCGCCTTGGCGTTCATCCTCATGGCCGCGCTGCACGCGCGCAATGTACACGGAGCGATCCTGATCAGCATCCTCGCGGCCTACGCCGCGAGCCTGGCCTTGGGCTTGAGCACGTTTACGGGCATCGCGTCCCTGCCGCCGTCGGTTGCTCCGGTACTTTTGCAGATGGATGTCGCAGGTGCACTCGACTTAGGTCTCGCCGCCATTGTGTTCACGTTTCTCTTCGTGGTGCTGTTTGACAATACCGGCACCCTCATCGGTGTTGCGCGCGCTGCCGGCATCATGCGCCCCGACGGCACGCTGCCGCGCCTCGGCCGAGCCCTTGCCGTCGACTCCACGGCAACGATGGTGGGCGCGGCACTGGGGACGTCGCCCACGACGAGCTACATCGAGAGCGCCACCGGCGTGAACGCAGGCGGCAGAACGGGGCTCGTCGCCCTCACCGTCGCCGTGCTCTTCTTGGCAACGCTGTTCTTTGCCCCGCTCGCCGGCTCGGTTCCCGCTATCGCCACCGCGCCGGCGCTCGTCTTCGTGGGGTGCCTGATGATGGCGGGAGCCCGTGGCATCGACTACGATGATGCTACCGAATACGTCCCGGCGGCCGTAACGATCCTGGCCATGCCCCTCACCTACTCGATCGCGGACGGGATCGCCTTCGGGTTCGTCACCTACGCCGGCATCAAGCTCCTGGCCGGCCGGTTCGGCGAGATCTCGGTCGCGGTTGCCGTCCTGGCCGTCCTCTCCGTTGTGCGGTTCGCGTTGATTTGACGGGAACCGCCGCCCAAACGTTGCACTGACGTAATAAGGTCTTTTCCCACGGAAACGGCGATTGGGGCCGATCCGCTGCGGCCGTTCGCGACGGCTTTTGCCCTGATCCTCCGTTTCCGCCCTAGACGTCGTATAAGAGCCTATATGCGCCGTCTAATCGGGGGATCGGCCAGGGACAGGACCTGCAGGGTGAAAAAGTTCTTCAAATCGGTATTTGCCATCCTCATCATCGGCGTGCTGACCGCCACCGTGATCCATGTGACGACGGGGGGCGAGGAGCGCCACCGCGGACGCCGCGGCTGGAGCCGCTCGGAAGGCCCGGTGCCGGTCGTTGCGGCCCAGGCGCGGATCGCCGACGTCCCGGTTT
Source organism: uncultured Hyphomicrobium sp. (assembly GCA_964443205.1). Lineage (GTDB taxonomy): Bacteria > Pseudomonadota > Alphaproteobacteria > Rhizobiales > Hyphomicrobiaceae > Hyphomicrobium_A. Next base: position 13,223 of record CAYUBZ010000007.1, read on the forward strand.
GGCTCGACGGCGTCGGCACGGCCAAAGCCCGCAACACAGTCACCGTGCGCCCGCAGGTCGACGGCAAGATCCTTTCGATCGACTTCAAGGAAGGCCAGGACGTGAAGCGCGGCGACGCACTCGCGCATATCGATCCCGTGACCTTCCAAGCCCAGCTCGATCAGGCCATCGCAAAAAAGGCGCTCGACGAGGCCCAGCTCAACAACGCCAAGCTCGACTTGGAGCGCTACGGGAAGCTTTCGTCGAACGTGGTCGCCGTCAAAACCGTCGATACCCAACGCGCCCTCGTGGCCCAGCTCGAGGCGCAAATAAAATCCGACGAGGCGGCGATCGACAACACGCGCGCCATCCTGGGCTACACGACGGTCGTCGCGCCGATTGACGGGCGCACGGGCCTGCGCCTCGTCGATGAGGGCAACCTCGTGCGCGCCTCCGACGCCGGAATCGTCGTCATCACCGAGGTGCGCCCCATCTCGGTGCTGTTCACGCTGCCCCAGCAGCAGCTCCCGCAGATCAACAAGGCGCGCGCCGAGCGGTCCCTCATCGTCGAGGCCATGGAGACCGACAGCAAGACGGTGCTCGACAAAGGCACGCTCGAGGTGGTCGACAATCAGGTCGATCAGGCGACCGGCACGATCCGCCTCAAGGCCGATTTCCCGAACGAGGAGCTGCAGCTCTGGCCCGGTCAGTTCGTCAACGTGCGGTTGCTCCTGAAGACGCTGGACGATGTCGTCGTGGTGCCGACCGCCGCAATCCAGCGCGGCCCGGAGGGCACGTTCGTTTATGTCATCGGCGATGCGAGCAAAGTGAGCGTGCGCCCCGTCACCGTCGCCCAGCAGAACGACACCGAGGCGGTGATTGGCGAAGGCTTGAGCGCGTCCGACCGCGTGGTCACGGCCGGCTTTGCCCGCTTGAAGGCCGGTGCGGAGGTGAAGGTCAGTGGCGAGGGCGAGGAGACCCCCGCGGCGCAGCCCGCCCCCGGAGCGCCGGAAGCCAACGCCGGCGGACCGGGCGATGCCAGTGCGGCCGAGACAGCGTCCATCGGCACAGGTGAAGTGGCGCCGGCCGGCGCGCGCCCTGAAGGCCGGCGCAAGCGCGCCGGGGGCGGCAAGCGTGGCCGCAGACGGGATGCCGGCGCTCCCCCGAGCGCGATCCCATGAGTGTTTCGAGCCCGTTCATCAACCGGCCCATTGCGACCTCGCTACTAGGCTTTGCCGCTCTGCTCGGCGGGGCGCTCGGCTATTTCTGGCTACCCGTCTCCTCGCTGCCGCAGGTGGACTTCCCCACGATCCAGGTCTCCACCCAACTTCCCGGCGCCAACCCGCAGACGATGTCGACGCTGGTCACCGCCTCGCTCGAGCGGGAGCTGGGTCAAATCCCGGCTCTGTCGACCATGACGTCGACGAGCTCCTATGGGCTGAGCCAGATCACGTTGCAGTTCAACCTCGGTCGCGACATCGATGCGGCCGCCCAGGACGTGCAGTCGGCCATCAACGCCGCGGGCTCGACGCTGCCGCGCGACCTGCCCTATCCGCCCACCTACGCCAAGGTCAATCCGGCGGACGCGCCGATCGTCACACTTGCCCTCACCTCCGACACCGTCTCGATGCGGGACTTGAGCGACCTCGCCGACACCCTGATCGCCCAGCGGCTGAGCACCGTGACGGGCGTCGGCCACGTCTCCGTCGAGGGCGGGGTGCGGCCGGCCGTACGTATCGAGGCGGACGTCTCGCGGCTCGCCGCCTACGGATTGAGCATGTCCGATCTCGACAGCGCGATCGTGGGGGCCAACGTCGCCGGACCCAAGGGGTCGCTCGACGGTGCGCACCAGTCCTACACGATCGCGGCCAACGACCAGATCACATCGGCCGAGGCCTACCGAGACATCGTCGTCGCCTACCGCAGCGGCGCGCCTGTGCGGCTCAGGGATGTCGCCACCGTGAGCGAAGGGCTGGAGAATGCCCGCGTCGGCGGCTGGTATAAGGGCACGCCGGCCGTCGTCATCGACGTGCAGCGTCAGCCCGGCGCCAACGTCATCGAGACGGTGGACCGCCTCAAGGCGGAGCTGCCGCGGCTTGAGCACGCGCTGCCGTCCGGCGCAAAGCTGACCCTGGTGCACGACCGCACGGGCAGCATCCGCGCCTCCATCCGCGACGTGCAGTTCACGCTCTGCCTGAGCGTGGCGCTCGTCGTCATGGTGGTTCTCGTATTTCTGCGCTCGAGCCGCGCAACCATCATCGCCGGCGTCGCACTTCCCGTTTCGCTGATCGCCACCTTCGGCGTCATGTGGTTTTGCGGGTTCAGTCTCGACAACCTGTCGCTGATGGCGCTGACCATCGGCACGGGCTTTGTCGTCGACGATGCCATCGTCATGATCGAGAACATCGTCCGCCATTTGGAGAAGGGCGCCCGGCCGATGCGCGCCGCACTCGACGGCGCGCGCGAGATCGGCTTCACGGTGATCTCGCTGACGCTGTCGCTGATTGCCGTCTTCATACCGCTCCTGTTCATGACCGGTCTCGTCGGGCGCATGTTCAGCGAGTTCGCGTTGACACTGACGATCGCCGTCGTCGTTTCCGCCATCGTCTCGCTGACGCTCACGCCGATGATGTGCGCGCGGCTGTTGAAGCGGCAGCCCGAAACCAAGAGAGGTTGGATCTCGCGCGCATTCAACTGGCTCATCGATGCCGTCGTCGAGGGCTACCGGCGGAGCCTGGAATGGGTGCTGCGCCACCAGCCGGCGACGCTGGTCGTCACGGCCCTGACCTTGGCCATTACCATCTGGCTCTACGTCATCGCTCCGAAGGGCTTCCTGCCGCCTCAGGACACCGGGATGATCACCGCCGTCGTCGAGGCGGAGCCGCAGGTCTCCTTCACGGAGTTGAGCCGGCTACAGCAGACCGTTGCAGACGATGTCGCCAAGGATCCCGCCGTCGATGGCGTGGTCTCCATCGTCGGCGTCGGGTCTCTCAATACGACGCCCAACCTCGCGCATCTCAAGATCATGCTGAAACCGCGCAAGGAGCGCAGACTTCTCGCCGGCGACATCGTCGAGCGCCTGACAAAATCGGCGGCAGCCATCCCCGGCGTGACCGTCTACTTTCAGCCGGTCCAAGACGTCCAGATCGCGACCCGGGCGAGCCGGGCCCAGTACCAGTACGCGCTCGTCAGCACCGACGCCGACGAGGTGGCGGAATGGTCAAAGCGGCTCGCCGCCGAACTCGTCACCGCAAAGGTGCTGACCGACGTCAACCTGGAGACCCAGCATGCGGGCCTGCGCACCCGCGTGCAGGTCGATCGGGAGACGGCGGGCCGGCTCGGCATCACGCTGCAGGCGGTCAACAATGCCTTGAACGACGCCTTCGGTCAGCGCCAGGTGTCGACGATCTATGCGCAAGCCAACCAATACAGGGTCGTGCTCGAGGCGATGCCGCAGTACCGCAGCGATCCCTCGCGCCTGGCGCGCATCTACGTGCCGTCGTCCAGCGGCGCCCAGGTGCCGCTGACCGCCATCGCCAGAATCGAGCATACGATGGCGCCGCTCTCCGTCAGCCATCAGGACCAGTTCCCCTCCGAGACCATCAGCTTCAACCTGGCGCCGGGGGCAGCGCTCAGCGACGCGGTGGCAGCGGTTGCGGCGGCCGAGGAGAAGATCGGCATGCCGTCGTCCGTCACCGGCAGCTTTTTCGGTGACGCCGACGAGTTCTCCAAGTCTCTGGCCACGCAGCCTTGGCTCATTCTCGCCGCCGTCGTCACCATCTACATCGTGCTGGGTGTGCTCTATGAGAGCTTCATCCATCCCTTCACGATCCTGACCACGCTTCCCTCGGCCGGCATCGGCGCGCTGCTGGCGCTCAACTTCATGGGCCTCGATCTGTCGCTCGTGGCGCTCATCGGCATCGTGCTCTTGATGGGCATCGTCAAGAAGAACGCCATCATGATGATCGACTTCGCGCTGGAGGCGGAGCGTACGCGCGGGCTTGGCCCCCGCGATTCGATCGTCGAGGCCGCCCTTCTGCGCTTCCGGCCCATCATGATGACGACGCTGGCGGCGTTGTTCGGCGCGCTGCCGCTAGCCTTAGAGACGGGTACGGGCTCGGAGCTGCGCAACCCGCTGGGCATCACCATCGTCGGCGGCCTGCTCTTGAGCCAGCTGCTGACCCTTTACACGACGCCGGTCATCTATCTTGCCATGGAGCGGGTAAAGGCGCGGCTCGTCGGCGCGCGCGCACCCGGCGAGCACGCAGCGCTCGCCAAAGAAGCGGCCGAGTAGCGCCATGAGCTTCTCCACCCCCTTCATCCTGCGGCCCATCGGAACGGCGCTGCTGGCGGCCGGGCTGTTCATGGTCGGCGCGACCGCCTATTTCAATTTGCCGGTAGCCAGCCTGCCCGCCGTCGACTTCCCGACCCTGCGCGTGCAAGCGAACCGACCCGGCGCCGACCCGGAGACGATGGCCGCCACGGTCGCAGCCCCTCTGGAACGCCGCCTGGGAGAAATCGCCGGCGTGACCGAGCTCACCTCGGTGAGCTCGCAAGGCTCCGCCCGCATCTCCATCCAGTTCGACTTGAGCCGCTCGATCGACGGCGCCGCCCGCGACGTGCAGGCCGCCCTCAATGCCGCGACAGCCGATCTGCCCGGCGACCTGCCGCAGGTGCCGACGTTCCGCAAATATAACCCGTCGGCCTCCCCGGTCCTGATCCTGGCGATGACGTCGAAGATCCTTGCGCCCAGCGCCCTTTATGACGCCGCCGACACCGTCGTTGCGCAACGCATCTCGCAAGTTGACGGCGTAGCACAGGTTGACCTCAGGGGCTCGGAGCAGCCCGCGATCCGTGTGCGCGTCAATCCCACGCTGCTGGCGTCCATGGGTCTGAGCTTCGAGGAGGTGCGCAGTGCGATCACCGCCGCCAACTCGATCACGCCGGTGGGCTCGGTGGAGGGCGACAAGCAGCAGATCACGCTCGACACCAACGACCAACTGCGCGAGCTGGACGACTACGGCGCCATCGTGCTCAAGACAAGCGACGGCAACGTCGTGCGCCTCGCAAGCGTCGCCTCGATCGAGCATGGCACGCGCGATACTCGGTCCGCCGCCATGTTCGACCGTGAACCGGCTGTGCTGCTCATCATCCGCAAGCAGCCCGACGCCAACGTCATCGAGACGGTCGATGGCGTCAAGGCCATGCTCCCCGACCTGCGGCGGTGGATCCCCGCCGGCATCGAGCTCGCCGTGCTCTCGGACCGTACGGCGACCATCCGCACCAGCGTCCACGACATGCAGTTCACGCTGGCGCTGGCCATCACGCTGGTCATGCTGGTCGTGTTTTTGTTCCTGCGTCGCGTGACACCGACGGTCGCCGCCGGCATCACGGTGCCCCTGTCGCTCGCCGGCACCTGCGCGGCCATGTGGTTGTTGGGATTCTCTATCAACAACCTGACGCTGATGGCCTTCGCCATCGCCGTCGGCTTCGTCGTCGACGACGCCATCGTCATGATCGAGAACGTCTACCGCAGGCTCGAAGGCGGCATGACGCCGATGCGCGCCGCGCTCAGCGGTGCCCGCCAGATCGGCTTCACGGTGCTGTCGATCAGCGTCTCGCTGATAGCCGCCTTCATTCCGGTGCTGTTCATGAGCGGCGTCATCGGCCGCATGCTGCGCGAGTTCTCGGTGACGCTCGCCGTGGCGATCGCCGTATCGCTGGTGGTATCGCTGTCGATCACGCCGATGATCTGCGCGCACTTTTTGAAGGAGACGCCCAACGCACGCTCCAGGCGGATCGACCGGATCGTCGAGGGGGTCTTGGGGTGGATGGTGAACGGCTACGCCCGCACGCTCACCGTGGCGCTGCGCAACCAGGCGGTGATGCTCTTTTCCCTGATCTGCATCGTCGTCCTCACGGTTCACCTCTACGTCCAGACGCCGAAGGGCTTTTTCCCCGAGGATGACACCGGCCTCATCATCACCTCCACCAAGGCGGCAGGCGACATATCCTTCGAGGCGATGGCCAAGCTTCAGCATGAGGCGCTCGACACGATCCTGAGCGATCCCGCGGTGAGGCACATCGGGTCGTCGATCGGCGCCTCGGGGCGCAACGGGTCGGTCAATCGTGGGCGCATGTACATCAACCTGAAGCCGCTTAGCGAGCGCAACGGTCTAACGACCGCCCGCGTGATCAAGCGCCTGCGTGGCGCGCTGGCCGGCATCCATGGTCTGGAAGTGCGAATGTTTCCCGCCCGCGACATCCGTGTCGGCGCGCGCCAAGGGGACTCGCAGTATCAGTTCACGCTCTGGGACCCCGACATCAAAGAGCTCTACGCGTGGGCGCCGAAGGTGTTCGAGCGCATGAAGTCGATCCCGACCCTCATCGACGTCTCCAACGATCGCGATGAGGGCGGCCTGCAGCTCGACGTAAAGATCGACCGGGACGCCGCTGCGCGGATGGGCGTCAAGATCTCCGACATCGACAGCGCGCTCAACAACGCCTTTTCCCAGCGCCAGATCTCGACCATCTACGCGCAGCGCAACCAGTACCGAGTCATCCTCGAGATCGATCCCAGGTTGCAGCGCGATCCTTCCGACCTCGTGAATATTTACGTGCCCGGCAGTGGTGGCGCGCAAGTGCCGTTGATGAGCGTGATCCGCGTGGAGAAAGACTTGACGCCGCTCGTCGTCAACCACCAGGGCCCGTTTCCGGCGGTCACCATTTCTTATGAGCTTGCACCGGGCACAACGCTCGATGCCGCGCTCGCCGACATCGACCAGGCGATGGCCGAGCTCCACGCGCCACCCGGACTGAGGGGCGAGGCGGCCGGCGACGCGCGCGCCTTTGCCGAGCAGGCCTCGCAGCAGCCCCTGCTCATCCTTGCCGCGCTGCTCGCCGTCTACATCGTGCTGGGCGTGCTCTATGAGAGCCTGGCCCATCCGCTGACCATCATCTCCACCTTGCCGTCGGCCGGCCTCGGGGCCCTGCTTGCCCTGCGCATGGCGGACATGGAGCTGTCCATGACGGCGCTGATCGGCGTGATCCTCTTGATCGGAATCGTGAAGAAGAACGGCATCATGCTCGTCGACTTCGCGCTCGAGGGCGAGCGGGTGCGCGGCCTGAAGCCCGCGCCTGCAATCTATGAGGCGTGCATCGCGCGCTTCCGCCCAATTCTTATGACCACCATGGCCGCGCTGCTCGGTGCTGTGCCGCTGGCGATCGCCGTCGGGCCGGGCTCGGAAATCCGCCGCCCGCTCGGCATCACCATCATCGGCGGGTTGATCGTCTCACAGATGCTGACGCTCTATACGACGCCTGTCATCTACTTGCTGCTCGACAAGCTGCACCGTCGCTTCGAAGGATCGCACGAAGCCGAACCCGAGGAGCCGCCGCAGCCCGGCGCCGTTGCCCAGCCGCAACCTCACTGAGCCCTCAAGCCGCCGGCACCACCTCGCTGAGCAACCCCGCTTCGAGCCAGCCCTTGAGGAACCCGGCGGCGCGCGCCGGCGCGCCCGGCGGATCATCGTAGATCGCAAGCATCTCGCACAGATCGCCAAAACGCCTGCCTTTGACCATCTCCTCCCACATCATCGCCTCTTCGGCGGTGAGCTCGCGGAACATCGAGGTCGAGTCGTGCCGCCAGACCAGAATGCGCGTGGCGTCCTTGGACAGCGTACAGGACGGCGGCTCCTTGCCGGCCTTGAGCGCCGTCCAAATCGCCCCCACGTTGGAGTAAACGTCGAGGCACGCCGCGGTGGGGTGGCAGACGAAAGAGAGCCGCGCCCAGGACTCGGGCGGGATTGTGGTGAGATTGGTCATGCTCAGGACCGGCGCATCGACGCCGTCGAAGGCATCGTTGAGCGCCCTTTCCAACGCCGCAAGCTCGCCGAGTACGGGCTGACGCGAGTAGGGCTCGCGCGCGCTCAAAAACTCAGGCAGCCGGCGCGCAAACCAGCGCGCATTGGGGTGTTGCGAGGGGCAGCTCTCGATATAGGCACGGGCCATGACCTGGAATCGATCCTCGCCGACATAGGTCCGCAACAGCTCGTGGTCGTTGCCGATCACTTCGATCAGCCGCAACGGGTAAGCGTCACGATAGATGCCGAGCAGGTTGGTCTTGGTCTCCCGCGGGCCATCGGGAATGTCATTGAGGATCGCATCGTCACCCTCGAGAATGGCGCGCTGAAAGCGATCCTGAAAATCCTTGAGCTTCAAACGATGCCTCCGGGGGGAGCGGGGATCGCCAGCCATTCCGGCCAACTCAGGCCGCGGTCGGCGGCCGCGCCGCGCTCGCATGCAGCTTCGGGCCCAGCACCTTCTCGGCAAGGACGCGGGCGTGGGCAAGCTCATCCAGCATGTCGGCGAGCGGCGGGATGTCGTCGTCGCGCTCGATCATCGTGGACACCGGGCCGAAACGCTGCAAAGCCGCCTCGTAGAGGTCCCACACCTCATCGCGCACGGGATGATCGTGCGTGTCGATGGCGTAGTTCACCATGTCGCTGTGTCCGGCGAGGTGAAACTGGATGACGCGGTCCGAAGGAATGCCGTTGAGGAATGAGAGCGCGTCATAGCCGTGATTGAAGGCGCTGACGTAGACGTTGTTGACGTCGAAGAGAAGCCAGCAACCGGTGCGGCGCGCCAGCTCGGAGATGAACTCCCACTCCGGCATCTCGGATTGGCCGAACTGCACGTAGGTCGAGACGTTCTCCAGGCAAAGCCGACGTCCGATCCGCTCTTGCACGTAGGCGACGCGGGAGACGACGTGGTCGAGGGCCTCACGCGTATAGGGGAAGGGCAGCAGGTCGTGCAGGTTGACGCCGTGCACGCCGGTCCAGCACAGGTGATCGGAGATCCATTTGGGTCGCACGCGCTTGGCCAGCGCATTGAGGCCGTCGAGATAGTCCTCATCGAACGGCTGGGTCGAGGCGATCGAGAGCGAGACGCCGTGCATGACGACGGGATAGCGCTCGGCGATGCGGTCGAGGATCGCCAGTGGCTGTCCTCCCGGCACCATGTAGTTCTCCGAGATGACCTCGAACCAGTCGACCTCAGGATTGCCGTCAAGGATATCGCGATAGTGCTGTGGGCGCAGGCCCAGACCGAAACCGAGATAGGGCGGGCGCCCTTCCTCATTGGCCGGAGCACGCACCGATCGCTCCGAATTCGCTTCTGCCGATTTATCTCTCACGCGCCTGGACATCGGTAACTCTGATCTCTTTTACTCAGCTTTGGCAATAGCGCCGACCCGGCGGCCGCAGCCGCCGGGTCGCTAAGACAGTTAACTCCGCGACATGCGCCGATTACATCTTCTCGGGCTCGAAGGTCGCGCCTTCGACCGCGTCGCATTCCTCTTTCGTCATCTCGAGGAAGCCCTTGCCCTTGCAAGCGTTCATGCCCTTGCACTCACTGCTGGCGGTCTTGCAGGCGCTCTTGCCCTTACAGGCATTGGCGCCCATGCAATGGCCCTTGGCGTCCGCGGCGGCCACTTGGGTCGGGGCGGTGATCGCCGTACCGGCGATCAAGAGAGCGGCGGCAGCGGCGGCGATAGCCGCCCCCGAATTGATTTCAATTTTCATGGTAATCCTCCAACAGCGACGAAGTTGGGTGAGGGATGAGAGATAAGGCAGAGTTCGCCTTTTGGCTTCCCTCCATGGGCGGCGCGACCGCCTCCCTTGCCTGTTGCCCTCCCGGATCTGGAACACAGCTCCGGCTCCCGCAGATCGTTGCTCGACCTGCTTTGGCCTGATACGGAGGCCGATGGCCCGCTGTTTCCGTGTTCACGATTTTGTGTTGAATGACCCCGTCAATGCGAGGGATAGGGAGACCCGCGGTTGTGATTGTAACAAACCGAGATCAGGGGGCGAACAGCCGATGAGGAGCCTGTGGCTCAACTGAATCGCGAGGAGGAGTGGGCCGCCTTGATGCGGGCAGCCATCGACGGAGACGAGGCGTCCTATCGCCGGCTGCTCGAATCGCTCTCCCACAGCCTTCGCGCTGCGACTCGGCGTGGCTTTGCCCAGGCCGGAGCCGCGCTGAATGATGTCGAGGATGTGGTCCAGGAGACCCTTTTGGCGATTCATCTGAAAAGCCACACGTGGAACTCTGATCAACCGCTGGGACCGTGGGTGAGG
>CAYUBZ010000008.1:0-22836 GCA_964443205.1 uncultured Hyphomicrobium sp.
GGCTCACACCGTGCGGTGGCGGGCGCTGGCGCCCCGCTCCAGGGCCGCGCAGATGAGCTCGTCGAGACCTAGCGTGTCCGCCAGCATCTCGAGGAAATCCACCTCCTCGACCTTAAGGGTGAGATCGCTGGCCGCGACCTCGGCGGCCAGCGCGTACGCGGTCTCGTGCAAGTGGGGCGGCAGCCCCTCGCGCACGAGCGCCAGCACGCGGGCCACGCCTTCGGGCTTAGCGAGAATCTTGCCGCAGTCTTTCGCCTCGCGGGCGAACCAGTCGTCGCCGATGTCGCTAAACACCGGCAGGTCTTGGACCATCGAGCCAATACGCGCTAGCTCGTCGTCGGCGACCTGCCGATCGACGGCGGCAACAGTCACCATGGCGTAGATCAGCGCTTCCTGGGGCGTGAGCTGTGATGTCATCGCGGCCTCCGAAAATTCAGACCCTACTATTTAGCGCACAAAATCAGATCCCGTCATGACGCATGGCGCGGCGCAATGGCGTTGACGGTTCTGCCATGACCCCCTAGAGCAGGTTCGCGTGGTATGGCCCGCTTCCATCGCGGCCGAACTCGCTCTAGGGTCCGCCCACGCGAGCCCGCCTGGCCACCGCGGCCCCGGCGCCCAATCCTCTCAAAGCCTTAGCCCAATGACATCGCCGATCGACCCTGCTCTCAGCACCGCTCTTGATGGGGCAAAGGCCTGGCCCTTCGAGGAGGCCCGCCGCTTGATCGCGCGTCTCGACAAGCTCGAGGGCGGCAAGGACAAGACCGTCATCTTCGAGACCGGCTACGGCCCCTCCGGCCTGCCGCACATCGGCACCTTCGGCGAGGTCGCGCGCACGAGCATGGTGCGCCACGCCTTCGAGGTGCTGACCGAAGGAAAGCGCGCCACGCGGCTCATCTGCTTTTCCGACGACATGGACGGCTTGCGCAAGGTGCCGGGCAACGTGCCCAACCAGGAGATGCTGCAGGCCGCTCTCGACAAGCCGCTGACCAGCGTGCCCGATCCCTTCGGCAAGTTTCCAAGCTTCGCCCACCACAACAACGCGATGCTGCGCGACTTCCTCGACCGCTTCGGCTTCGCCTACGAGTTCATGTCGGCGACGGAGGCCTACACGTCGGGGAAATTCGACGAGACGCTTCTCAAGATGCTCAAGGCCTACGACAAGGTGATGGACATCATCCTGCCGACGCTGGGCCCTGAGCGGCGCGCGACCTATTCGCCGTTTCTCCCGGTTTGTCCGCGCACCGGCCGCGTGCTGCAGGTGCCGATGGTCGCGCGGCACCCGAAAAAGGGCACCGTCGTCTACGTCGATCCCGAGACCGGCAAGAAGGTGGAGACGCCGGTGACCGGTGGGCGCGTCAAGTGCCAGTGGAAGGCCGACTGGGCGCTGCGGTGGACCGCGCTTCAGGTCGACTACGAGATGGCGGGCAAGGACCTGATCGAATCGGTGACGCTGTCGTCCAGGATCTGCCGGGCGCTCGGCGGCACACCGCCGGAAGGCTTCAACTACGAGCTGTTCCTCGACGACAAGGGCGAGAAGATCTCCAAGTCGAAGGGCAACGGGCTGACCATCGACGAGTGGCTCAGGTACGCGAGCCCCGAAAGCCTGTCGCTGTTCATGTTCCAGAAGCCGAAGTCGGCCAAGCGCCTCTACTTCGACGTGATTCCGCGCGCGGTCGACGACTACCTGCAGCTCGTCGCCGCCTACCCCGGCCAAGAGCTGCCCAAGCAGCTCGACAATCCGGTCTGGCACATCCACGGCGGCGCGCCTCGGGCCGCGGCTCCGCCCGTCACCTTCGGGCTGCTCCTCAATCTGGTGTCGGCATCGAATGCCCACGACAAGGAGGTGCTGTGGGGTTTCATTCGAAAGCACTCGCCGGATGCGAGCCCCGAAAGCTACCCGCTGCTCGACGACATGGTCGGCTACGCGGTCCGCTACTACGAGGATTTCGTCAAACCGGCGAAGCACTTCCGCGCGGCCACCGAGGCCGAGCGCAAAGCCCTCATCGCACTCAGCGCGGCACTCGCACAGGCGAACCCAGACGCTGGCGCTGAGGAGCTGCAAACCATCGTCTACGAGGCCGGCAAGCAAAACGGCTTTGCCGACAGCTTGCGCGACTGGTTCAAGGCGATCTACGAGGTTCTGCTCGGACAGTCGCAGGGCCCGCGCTTCGGCGGCTTCATCGAGCTCTACGGCGTCGCCGAGACGCGCGCGCTGATCGACAAGGCCTTGAAGGGCGAGCTGGTCGAGGCGGCCTGAGCGCTTGCGCTGCGCATCTTTGGGCGGCGCGGCCGTCAACGCGACGTCCTAGGCGACGGCAGACCTGTCGTGCCGCTCACCGCGGGCGCCCAACGCGCCTTGGACCTCGATCCCCCAGATGTCGCGGATATGGCCCAACAGCTTCGCCTCGCGCGCGCAGATCTCGGCGGCGCGCCAGACGCTGGCCTCGACGGCGTCGCGGGTGATCGGCAGGACGGGCGGGTCGTCGACCGTACCGCGGTAGATCTCGCGCTTGCGGGCGAACTCCTGGTTGCGCGCGCGGTCGTTCTGCTTCTGGGTGACCACGACGAGATTGCCGAGGCTCTCGGTGCACATCTCCCGCTCCTCGCCATCGACGAACCAACGGCGCCACTCGCTGGTGCCGCCCGGGCGCTGCGGCAGCACGTGCTCCACACTGTAGTCGCTTGGATCGAGCAGGGTCGTCGAGCGGGAAATCTCGTCGTTGAGACGCAACAGCAGCAGCTTGCAGACCCCCTGATCGCGCTTGTAGGGACTGCGCAAGTGGTATCCGATGTTGCGCAACTCGTCGCGCGACAGCTTGAACGGTCCCACGTCCGGCCCGACGGGTGCGCCGGTCTTGATCACCTCGATCACCTCGGCGAACCGCCGTTTGCGCTTGTTGGTGCCGACGCACAACAGGCGCAACACGTGCGCGAGCCGGTCGATCTGCTCGAGCAGCTTGCTCCCGCGCGCCGGGTCGTCGGCGTACTGGCGCAAGGCGAGCATGGCGGCAGGCGCCCAATCGCCTTCCGCCAGCCGTCCCAGATAGACCAGGTAGCGGCGCGCGTCGGGGTCGATGTTCAACTCGACGTCGGCGGCGTGGCGCACCCGATGATAGGCCTCGGCCAGCGGCGTGAGAACGTTGTTGAGGAAGGGCTCTGGTCCGCCCGTCTCGCTCACGGCGCGACGGATACCCGCTATAATTTTCGACTCGCCGCGACCGTAGATGCTGAACACATGACTGAAGAAACCCTCGAAGCTGGCCCCCAGCATCTGGGCCGCGCGCTCCCATTTCGCCAGCGCGTCGTCGACAATTTCGGGCGGCATGCTCCTGAGGAGCTCGGCCTTGAGGATGTCGTTGCGCTGCAGAACCCGGCCGCGCTGGTTCAACACCGTGAACAGGCGGTGCGCGCGATCGATGTCACGGGTGAGGACGACGACAAAGTGACACTGGTCGCACAGATAATCGGCAAGACGTCTGCGCTCGCCCTCATCGAGGGCGGAAAGCTCGCTGCGGAAATGCTCGCGCACCGCAAAGAGCCGCTCCTCTGCCTCGCTCGGAGCGTCGAGGGTCGGCAGTGCCGCACTGGAACCGCGCGCCTGCACGAAGCTTTCGAGAAAGCCCTGCTCGCGCGCGCGCAGCTCGATGCGGTAGTGCACGCCGTGCAACTTCGTGGCCGCGGGATCGGCGCCGACCAGCTGATCGAGCCGATTGCGCGAGCCCCACCTCCATCTCTCGGGCCCGAGGTCGCGCAACACGGCCGCCAGAATTGCAAGCGTCACCAGGCGCTGCTGCCCGTCGATGATCTCGAACAGCCGCGGCTCGCGCTCGCGCGCTTTCGGCAGCGTCCCGCCGGATCCATCGAGAAGAAGTATGGCGCCCAGAAAATAGTCGGGCTCGGCCGCCTCGGAGCCGCCATCGATGCCGGCCGCCGCCAGAACGTCCTCGAGGAGCTGTCCGGCTTCCGCGATGGTCCAGGAATACGGCCTCTGGTAATGGGGAACCGAAAAATGAAACGGTGACGAGAAGAGATCGGTTACGGTGAGGGACGCTGTTGGTAGACCTGCGAACATCGCGCTTCTTTTTTCGTCGTTGCCTTCACACGCGCAGAGTGCGTGCGACCCAGCCCCCCGCACATCTGTGAAGCTACCATGACTGAACGGATCGCGACAGACGCCATGTTGGAAAAGGTGCCGCGCCTTGGAACAAATCACGCCCGGTGTTGAGGAAATGCGACAAGACCAATGCTGCGGTGCGCACTGCCGCGACGCAATGACTCGTGTGACGGAAAAAGTTGCCCCACCATCCGAAGCGGGGCAGCGATGAGCCGCCCGAAGGCACAAAGCGTTTTCAAGGTCGCGGCCCGCGCGGCCTGGGACGACGCATGCCGGGAGGGGCGCTTCAACGGATCCGCCGACGACCTGAGGGACGGCTTCATACACTTGTCGGCGCTCCACCAACTCTCAGCAACGCTCGCCAAGCACTTCAAGGGGCAGACGGATCTGGTGCTGGTCACGCTCGACACCGGCGTGCTCGGCGACGCCCTGCGGTGGGAGCGCGCGCGCGATGGCGATCTCTTCCCCCACCTCTACGCGGGCCTGCCGACCACGGCTGCGCGCGAGGTGCGCGCGCTTGAGATCGATGGCAACGGCGTGCCCATCGTGCCCGAGGATGTCTGGCAATGTTGAGGGGGCTCTTTGATCTCGCGCCGCGGATCTTGGCGCTGCTTCCGCCGGAGGAAGCGCACGAGATGACGCTCAAGTCATTGGAGCTTGGGCTTTTTCCGCACGCCGCCGCTCCGGATCATCCCTGCCTGGCCTTGAGCTTCGCCGGCCTCACGCTGCCAAATCCGGTCGGGGTCGCCGCCGGTTTCGACAAGGACGCGCGCGTGCCCGACGCGCTTTTGGCGCTCGGGTGCGGGTTTGCCGAGATCGGAACGGTCACGCCGCTTGCTCAGAGCGGAAACCCCAGCCCGCGCATCTTCCGGCTGCCGCGCGACCACGCCGTCATCAATCGGTTGGGATTCAACAATGCCGGCCATCGGTCGGCGCTCGCGCGACTGCATCAAAGGACAGAGGACGGCGTAATCGGCGTCAACATCGGCGCCAACAAGGACGCCGAGGATCGCATCGGCGACTACGTGGCGGGGCTCGACGCGTTTTATGACGTCGCAAGCTACTTCACCGTCAACATATCCTCGCCCAACACGCCGGGCTTGCGCGATCTTCATGCCCCCGCGGCGCTCGCTCAACTCCTGCAGCGCCTGATGGACGCGCGCGCCAAGTGCGTCGCGGCGGGCAAGCCCAGCCGGCCCATTGTCATAAAACTCTCCCCCGACATCGCCGAGGACGATTTGGACGGGATCGTTCAATGCCTCGTCGCCCACCGCGTCGACGGCATCGCGGTGTCGAACACGACGCTGGCGCGCCGCCGACTCTCTGATGCCGCCGCGCGCGAGGCCGGCGGCCTGTCGGGGCGGCCACTGTTCCACCGCTCAACCGTGATGCTGGCGAAAGTCTACGAGGCGAGCGGCGGCAAGATCCCGCTGATCGGCATCGGCGGGATCGACAGCGGCGAGAGCGCGCTCGCCAAGATCGCAGCCGGCGCCACGCTGATCCAACTCTATACCGGGCTCATCTACGAGGGGCCGGGGCTCATCGGCCGCATCAAGGAGCACCTGACCGCAGCCGTGCGCCGCGCGGGCGTCCCCGCCATCACCGACCTCGTCGGCACGGACGCCAAGACCTGGGCCGGCAAGCCACTCGACGCGTGAGGGCGCTTACTGCGTCTCTTTGGAGCGGCCCAGCGTCTTGATCAACCGCGCGATCAGCCAGATCGGCACCACCACCATCGCGCCGAGTATGAGATAGCCCAAGAACCATTCGAACACCCCGAAGCCGAGGTCGTAGATCCGCCGCAACAGCAAGTTGATCTGGTAGAAGAAGTTGTCGGGCGTGACGCCGAGCGCGGAGAGAACGACGCCGACTACGATCGACAGCAGGAAGAGCCGGATGAACACACCCAGTGGGCTGCCGCCGAGGAATGTATCGCGGTCCATCGGGTTCGTGCTCCTCTGCGTACGAGCCGGCTTGATTGCGGGCAGGCTCAATGGCCGACGTGTGACGTGCCGATCGGGCCTTAGCATAGTCCCCGGCCGGTTTCGACCCAAGAGATGTGCTTGAAGGGTCCCGGCATGGGGGAGACGAGGCCAGTAGAGGTTTCCAGGCCGCGCCGCGCGTCCAAGCGCAGCGGCGCTCCCGCCGCGCCGTCCGTCCCCGAGCCCTTCGCCCGATGGTTCGCCGCGCGCGGCTGGACGCCAAGGCCGCACCAAACGGCGCTGCTCGCGGCGGCGGCGCAACGCCGCTCCACGCTGCTCATCGCTCCCACCGGCGCCGGCAAGACGCTGGCGGGGTTTCTGCCGAGCCTGGTGGCCCTGGCGCAGAAGCGGCGCGCGCGCAAAGGTGCGGGCCTGCACACGCTCTACATCTCGCCGCTGAAGGCGCTTGCCGTCGACGTGGCGCGCAACGTCATGGCGCCGATTGCGGAGATGGGGCTTGCGATCCGCACCGAGACGCGCACCGGCGACACGCCGCTCGGCCGCCGCCAGCGCCAGCGCTTACGTCCCCCCGACATCCTCATGACCACGCCCGAGCAGCTCGCCCTGCTCTTGAGCCACGCCGACTGCGGCCACCTCTTTGCCGACCTCGACACGGTCATTCTCGACGAGCTGCACGCGCTGAGCCCGTCCAAGCGCGGCGACCTGCTGGCCCTCGACGTGGCAAGGCTGCGGACGATCCAACCGGATCTCATGACGATTGGGCTGTCGGCGACGGTGGCGCGCCCGTCTGAGCTGCGCGCCTATCTCGTGCCGCAAGGCTCAGGCGACCTCTATCTGGAGATGGCGGACTTGGTCTGCATCGCGGGCGGCGCCAAGCCGGCAATCGAGATCCTCGAGCTTGACGAGCCTGTGCCCTGGTCCGGGCATACGACGCGCTACGCGATCCATGAAATCCTGGACGCGATCGCACGGCACGGGCTCAGCCTCGTGTTCGTCAACACGCGCATGCAGGCCGAGCTGCTGTTCCAGGAGCTGTGGCGCATCAACGATGCGAGCCTGCCGATCGCCCTGCATCACGGCTCGCTCGACACCGCCCAGCGCCGCAAGGTCGAGGCGGCGATGGCGGCAGGCAGCTTGAAGGCCGTGGTGGCGACCTCCACCCTCGATCTCGGCATCGACTGGGGCGACGTCGATCTCGTCATTCACGTCGGCGCGCCGAAGGGTGCCAGCCGCTTCATCCAGAGGATCGGGCGTGCCAACCATCGGCTCGAGGAGCCCTCGCAAGCGATCCTGGTGCCGTCCAACCGCTTCGAGGTGCTCGAATGCCGCGCCGCCGTCGACGCCGCGGAGGCCGGCGCCCAGGACGTCGCCCTGTCGCGCCGCGGCGCGCTCGACGTGCTGGCGCAGCACATCCTCGGCACCGCCTGTGCCGGACCGTTCGATCCGGTCGCGCTCTACGCGGAGGTCGTCTCGGCGGCGCCTTACGCGGCGCTGCCGCGCGCGACCTTCGACAGAGTTTTGGACTTCGCGGCAACCGGCGGCTACGCGCTCAGGAGCTATGATCGTTTCGCCAAGCTGAAACCGACGCCCGACGGCAGATTGCGCCTCGCGCATCCGCGCTTCGTGCAAGCCTACCGGCTCAACGCCGGCACCATCGTCGCCGCGCCGCTCATCAAGGTGCGGCTGTTGGGCCGCAAATCCGTTAAGTCGCGGACCGCGCTCAGCGGAGGACGCATCCTTGGCGAGGTCGACGAATATTTCATCGAGCAGTTGCGCCCGGGCGACGCTTTCGTGCTCGCGGGCGAGGTGCTGCGCTTCGAGGGCCTGAGCGAGACGGAAGCCTTCGTGACGCGGGCGGCCGCGCGCGATCCCATCATCCCCTCTTACAACAGCGGCAAGTTCCCCTTGTCGACGCACCTGGCCGAGCGCGTGCGGGCCATGCTGGCGGACGTGCACGCCTGGACGAGGCTGCCGACGCCCGTCGCCGAATGGCTCGAGCTGCAGCAGAGCTGCTCGGTGATCCCGGCGCGCGACGAGGTGCTGATCGAGACCTTCGCGCGGCGGGGCAACCATTATTTGGTCGCCTATCCGTTCGAAGGGCGCCTCGCGCACCAGACACTCGGCATGCTGCTGACGCGGCGGCTCGACCGCGCCGGCGCGCAGCCCTTGGGCTTCGTCGCCAACGACTACGCGCTCGCCGTATGGGGGCTCGGTGACGTGTCGGCGCTCGTTGCCGGCGGGCGGCTCGACCTCAATGAGCTCTTCGCCGAGGACATGCTGGGCGACGATCTCGACGCGTGGCTCGCCGAGTCCAACCTCATGAAGCGCACCTTCCGCCAAGTCGCGCTGATCGCCGGTCTCGTCGAGCGCCGTCACTCAGGATACGGAAAGAGCGGCCGCGAGAAGACCGGGCGTCAGGTCGCCATGTCGACCAACCTCATCTACGACGTGCTGCGCCGCCACGACCCCCGCCATATCCTCCTCGAAGCGGCGTGGGCCGATGCGGCCACAGGGCTCTTGGACATCGCGCGGCTGGGCGATTTTCTGCGCCGCGTCACGGGACGAATCAGGCATCAACCCTTGGACGGCGTGTCGCCGCTGTCGGTCCCGATTCTGCTCGAGATCGGCAGGGAGGCGGTGGCCGGCGCTGCGCGCGAGGACCTGCTGCGCGAGGCCGCCCATGCGCTGATCAGCGAGGCGGCAAGAGGGGAGCCTTCATGCTCGAGTTGAAGCCGGAGCGTCTCGACTTCGACGACTTCCAGGATCAGACGATCGCGATTTGCGGCAAGATCTTTCGCGCCGACATGTCGGGGGCGCTCTATTGGCCGAGCGAGGACGCGCTGATCGTCGCCGATCTGCATCTGGAGAAGGGCTCGGCTTACGCGCGGCGCGGCCAGATGCTGCCGCCCTACGACACGCGCGAGACGCTGCGCCGCCTCGCCGAGGTCATCGACCGCTACGACGCGGCGACCGTCATCGCGCTCGGCGACAGCCTGCACGACAAGGAGGCCTGCCAGCGCATCGGCATGGAGGAGCTGGAGATCCTGCAGATCATGCAGGAGGACCGCGACTGGATCTGGGTGACCGGCAATCACGACCCTTCGATCGGCGAGCGCCTCGGGGGCACCGTCACCGGCGACATCGAGGTGGAGGGGATCGTCCTGCGCCACGAGCCGCGCCCCGGACATGTCACCCACGAGATCGCCGGGCACCTGCATCCGGCCGCGAAACTGTCGCTGCACGGCTATACGATCCGGCGGCCGTGCTTCGTCGGCAACGGCCGGCGCCTGGTGCTGCCGGCCTTCGGCACCTACACCGGCGGCCTCAACATTCTCGAGGCGCCCTTCGAGCCGCTGTTCGACAACCACGGCCTGCGCGTGTGGATGCTGGGCCAGGAGGGCCTCTATCCGGTCGCAACGCGCCTCCTCAAAGAGGACTGAGCAAGCAAGGCGCTAGGCTGTTTCGCGGCGGAAGTAGGCGGACGCCAGCAGCCCCGACATCACGGCGAGCGCGACGGCGAGAAGGCCGTAGCTCAACGGGTAACGGACCGCGAAATCGTGCAACACCCGCTCAATGCCTTTGCGCTCGAGCGTGACGCGCGCGATGTTGGTGCTCAACACCTCACCATCCTTGAAGAGAAAGATGCGCGCCACAAGGGGCCCGACCGGCACGTTGGCCGGCAGCGCGATGGTGGTGCGGAACAGGCTGCGGCCGGTGAACATCACGCCGTCCTTCGCCTTAACGACGTAGAGCCCCTCCTTCTGCTTGAGGCGGATGACGGCGGCCTTGAAGGCGGCAAGCTCATAATCGCTGTAGCTCCAGCGATAGCCCGGAGCTGGCGTCATCTTGATATGGGCAAATCCGATGGCGGCCCGCTCGAGCACCCGCGGTCCGGCGATCTCCTCGACCGGCCGGGTGGAGGCGATGGCGTAATAGCTCGGCACCTGTGCGAAGGTCACCGACGAGGTGTTGATCCACACGCCGGCGACGTCGCTCTTGCGCCGCACGACGACCGGCTGGGCCGTGCCCTCGACCACGACCACGACCTCGTAATAGCCGCCCTCCTCGCCCGGCTGCTGCGAGTTGTCGATGGCACCGAACACGAGAATCTCGTGGCCCGTGAAGCCCGTCGTCACCTCCACGCTGCGGGTGGAGACGTCCGCCTCGACCTTCTCGGGCGGACCTACCTGCGGCGGCGCCGGTGTGTGGGCCGGCGGTGGCCGTCGCGGGCCCATGCGCGTTCCCCGCGTACGCTTGGCGGCCATCCGCGTTTCGACGCCCGCAGCGCGCGCCTGCTGCGGTGCCGATCCGAGCATCAAAAGGGGCATTGGCAGAGTGCACAGGCCTGCCGCCGCAACTGCCCATAGTGCCATGCCACGGGTGCGTCTCATCAGATGCCTCCGATCACCGGGCCGATCGAGTAGATCTCGCCCGGCGTCTCGACGAGGTCCCACCCGATCCTGAGGCAGACCAGCAAGACGAGCGCGGCCAGCAGAAAGCGGAGCTGCTCGCCCTTCAGGCGACCCCCCGCGACCACGCCGAACTGCGCGCCGATGACGCCGCCGACAATGAGCAGCAGCGCCAGCACCACGTCGACGGTCTTGTTCTGAATGGCCTGCAGGACGGTCGTGGCCGCCATCACGAACACGATCTGAAACAGCGAGGTGCCGATGACGACGCTGGTCGGGACGCGCAGCAGGTAGATCATGGCCGGCACCATCACGAAGCCGCCGCCGACGCCCATCAAGGCGGCCATGAAGCCCACGAAGGCCCCGATCAGAGCGGGCGGCACGGCGCTGATGTAGAGCTTCGACCGGTGGAAGCGCATCTTGAAGGGCAGCCCGTGCACCCAGCTGTGCTGCCCCGTCTTGCGCGATGCCCCGGCTTGACCCGAACGCGCCCTGCGGATCGCGCCGACGCTTTCGATGAGCATCAAGGCACCGACGGCACCCAGGAAGGTGACGTAGCTCAACGAGACGAAGAGATCGAACTGGCCGATCTGCCGCAGAATCTTGACGAGCCCCACGCCGATGACCGCGCCGACGAGGCCGCCCGCCACCAGCACGACGCCCATCTTAATGTCGACGTTGTTGCGCCGGTATTGGGCGATGGCGCCGGACACCGAGGAGGCGACGATCTGCATCGATCCGGTGCCGACGGCGACGGCCGAAGGAATGCCCATGAAGATGAGGAGCGGCGTCAACAGGAAGCCGCCGCCGACGCCGAACAGCCCGGAAAGGAAGCCCACCGCGCAGCCCATGCCCAAGAAGACCGCAACGTTGACGGACATCTCGGCTATGGGGAGGTAGATATTCATCAGTCTCGCCCGGCACAAACCTCGAGGGCGCCCATATCAGAGAACGATGCACCGACGCGCGACGCCGACGGCGTCGGAAGACGGCACGGCCGCCGCGTTCACCCGTCGACCGGCTTGGGGCAGCATTCCCTGATGAGGCTAGGCCGTCGCGCAGCCGCGCAGCCGGCAGCAAGGAGAAGGCGACGCTCCAGCCCTCTGCGCAGCCTCCGATCTCACGAATGCTCCGACATCATGCATTGTGTCAAGGCAAGAGCTTAGGGAAGTCGCCTTTGTCTGTGCGAGCGGTAAAAATGAAGCCCCGTGCGCGACAATTCATGCGGCGCACGGGGCTGGTTTTTCGTGTGGCCTTGAGAGAGGCTCAGCGCCTCGTGACGCGCTGCGGGCCCTGCTTCCAGGCCTGCCCGGCAACGCGGGAATCATTGGCCATGGGATCGGCGGGCTTGACCAGCCAGGATTGAGCCATCGCCTCGGCGGCGGCCCGAACCCCCTCGCTCAGCCGCGCCTTCAGGGCGTCGCGCCGGCTCTGGGCTTCGCTGTCACCCGACTTGGCGGCAAGCAGCAGCCACTTGTAGGCTTGCTTGTCATCCTTGGCGACGCCCAGGCCGTTCTCGTAAAGGACGGCGAGATTGTACTGGCTGTCGGCCAGGCCCCGACTGGCCGCTTCCCCAAACCACTTGGCCGCGGTCGTGTAATCGGGCTCGACACCGCCGCGACCGGCGATCAGCACCGCCAGATTGTGCATCGCCTTGACGTTGCCCTGCTCGGCGGCGCGGGCGTACCACACCTTGGCGCGCGCCAGATCCGTCTTCACGCTGACGCCGCGCTCATACAGCGTGCCGAGGCGGAACTGCGCCATCGCGAAACCGCTGGTGGCCGACCGCAGATACCACTGGGTCGCGGCCTTCAGGTCCTGATCGGTGCCTTTGCCTTCGGCAAGGCGGGTCGCCACCTCAAATTGGGCCGACGGGTTACCTTGGGCGGCAGCCATACGCAACGAGAACGGGCCCACGGCGGCGGGAGGCAGGCCGGGGGCCTTGGCCTCGCCGGAGCCCTCCACGCCGGCCTCAGGGACAACTCCGTTCATACGCAGGACGCGCTCCTGCATCAGCGCCGCCGGCGTCGCGGACATGCCGCCAGAGGGAACGATCGTGTGCCTGTCCGACGCTGCTGCGAGGACTTCGGGGATGGCGGCCGTGTCGACGCGGTCATAGCGACCGTTGCTGTCCGGCGCGCCGATATCCTCGAATTGGCCAGCCTCCGGATCCGAGCCCGGCACTAACTGGCGAGACCGCGTGGCGGGCATGCCATTGGCGGGCAAACCGGAAGCGCCATTGCCTGCGGCCGCACCACCAGCACCCGAAGCGCCATCCTGCGACAACGGCAAAGCGCTCTTGGCAGATGACGTCGTGACGCCATCGGCGGGCGTGCGCGGCATGAAGAACAGCGCTGCGGGGATCATCGCGAGCAGCGTGAGAATGCACATCAGAACCCGCGGCGACCTGAAGTTGAAGATCGAGCGCCGCGCGCGCGCCTTCTTGGGCGGGGCCTTCTCCTTTGCCGGGGCGCCTTCGCCCATGCGCGCCTGGCCGGGATCGCCGGGGCCCTCCAGCTTGCTGGCGGCCTTCAGTTTGGCTCGGTGCGCATCGGCGATGAAGTCGTGGCGCAGAACATCCATCGCGCGGGCCGGCGGCTCGGGTGTCCCGAACCGCTCCGGTCCGGTGTCGCGCTCGCTGGCAAAGGCGGCGTCGAGATCGAACGGCGCGGTCGCGTACCCGACTTGCGGCTCGTCCGGAACGAACGACTCCTCGTCGGTCTCCCCGCCGTAGGATGCCGCGTGCGGCGCCTCGTAGTGAGATTCTGTCTGCGGTCGCTGGAAATCGTGCGACGCGTGCCCGGCGTCGGGCCGCGACTGCGCCATCGGCGGCATGTACGAGGGCGGAGCGGACTCGCCTGCGTGCTGCTGGCCGAGCTCCAGCGCGTCGATACGATCGAGAACGCGGATGATGGCCTGCTGCATCGTCTCCAGCATGCTCGCGTTGTTCTCGTCGCTGTGGCGGCGCTCGTTGATGAAACTCTCGAGCATCCCGCGCACCTCGCCGAGATCGCGCGGCGGCGCGGCTGCGAGGTCCTGATCGGCAAGACGCGCGACGACCTTCTGGGCGGTGGCGTCCGCCCACTCTTTCAGGTCGGCGCTGCGCACCGCACCTTGGCCGATGAGGTCGGCAAGGTGCTCGTGCGAAAGCTGGGCGGCAAGGGTTCCAAGCTGGGCGTCGATGGCCTCGAGGCGGCTGGCGTCGGCACCACCCATGCCTGAGCCCTGGCCCGAGCCCTGGTTGAACAGCCGGCCGAGCCTCTCATCGGAGAGCTGCGCGGCCAGCGTGCCAAGATGCGCATCGATGGCGTCGAGGCGCGCGAGCTGGCGCCGGAACTGATCGAGCTGCGTGTTGATCTCCTCGATCTGCGTCTCGGCGCCGCGCAGCTCCCCAAGATCGGTGCGCGTAACACTGCGCAGGGCCGAGGTCATGCGTTCTTCGAGCTGATCGAAGCGCCGACCGAGCGTCAGCAGCGAGCTTTCGGGGCGGATCTCGGCCAGCGACTGCTCGATGCGCTGCGCGATATCGGCAAAGCGCTCGTTGAGCCATTCGGGCTCGATCGAGAGGTTTTTGTTCTGCGGCTCGCCCGCGCTTGCGGCGGACGCGGCAAGTCCGGCGGACTGCGCGGCGGGGGCAAAGGGCTCGCCCGACTCGTAGAACCGGGTCAGAGCGTTGGCCGATTGCTCGTCCCACGGATCATCCGTCTTGGACGGGGCACCCAGCAGGATCACTTCCTCGGGGGCCGCCTGCGACCCGGTACCGGCCTCACCGCCGGAGAGGTCGTGGCCTTGGCCGCCGCTCAGCACGGACAGGCGCTCGCCCAATCGCTGCATCTGTTGCTGGATGCGCTCGACATCGGGCTCGAACTCGTGGGGCACCTGCGCGCGTATCGACCGCGCCTCGTCGCTCAGCGAGGCGAGGCGGTCGCGCATCTGGTGCAGTCTCGCGGCTTGGCTTTGCTCGTCGGATGCGTCGGGGGCGGGAGCATCAGCTCGCGCACCATGCATTTCCTTCGGGGCTTGTGTCGGCATCTCTTTCCCTTGGGGCGCGCTGAAACAGTTGAAGGGGCCTTAAACCCAACGCACACCGAAGGCTGCCTCCTTCGCTCGTGCCCGGGTGGGCGCGGACAAATCCAAACACCGCATGAATTCGCCACTGCTCGCGACGAAGCTCGGCGAGTCGCGGTAAACGTTCGGTTAAGCGGAGTGCGGAATTCATGCCCGGCAGCCCTGGGAGGCCCCGAATTTGAGCTTTTTTGCCATAGTCTCGGGCTAGGCTGGCCGGATCGCCGACACGGATCCGGCAGCAAGGGTGGAGGACGACATGCGCGCCTCAAAGCTCGTCATTGGGCTCTTAGCCCTGGTCCTCGTGCCCGCCGCCTGTCTTGCCGCGGCGGAGAACGGCGGCCGCTACACCATGTCCCCCACTGAGGACGGCGTCGTGCGCCTGGACACGATGACGGGGGCGATGGCGCTGTGCACGCGCAAGGCCGACCGCTGGGCGTGCGAGGACATGGACGACAGCCAGCGGCTCCTCATGCGCGAGATCGAGAAGCTGCAAGCCGAGAACAAGTCGCTCAAAGACCAGGTCGAGCAGCTGGAGGAGACGCTGGGGCTGGGCGAGAACCAGGCGGACGCGCCCAAGCCCGGCACCAAGTTCGCGCTGCCCAGCGAGGCCGACGTCGACAAGGCCTTCGACTACCTCGAGGGTATGCTGAAGAAGCTGCGCGAGAGGATGGAGAAGCTGGAAGAGGAGCAGGGCCACAACAACGGCAGGGCGCTGTGACGCGGCACCGGCACCTCATTTCGACATGACGGACACCACGCAAACGCGGCCCGGCGCTGCGCTCACTCAGGCCTTCCACACCCTATCGGTCGCCACGCGGGGTCCGGGGCTCACCGAGGTGACGGGCGAGGTGGGCCGCTGGCTCGCCCAGACCGCGGCCGCCGACGGCCTGCTCACGCTCTTCATCCGCCATACGTCGGCATCGCTCCTCATCCAGGAGAACGCCGATCCCGACGTGCACGTCGACCTCGTCAATGCGCTTGCGCGCCTGGCCCCCAAAGATCAGCCCTATGTCCACGACGTCGAGGGGCCCGACGACATGCCCGCGCACATCAAATCGGCGCTGACGGCGACCTCGCTGTCGATCCCGGTCCGGTCCGGGTGCATGGTGCTCGGCACCTGGCAGGGCATCTACGTCGTCGAGCACCGCGATCGCCCGCACCGCCGCGAGGTGGTGCTGCACTATCTCGGCACCCGCGACGGCCGCTAGGCTGACTTAAGTGCGTTCCCGGTTCTTGAGACGCAGAAGGCGCATCTCGCGATCGTAGACGACCTCGCCGCCGGGAACGCGGATCTCCAGCACGAGCTCGAGCATGCTGCGGTTGGGACCCGGCGTGGCCAGGCTCGCCAGAACGGCAGCCAGCGCGCCTGCCGGCAGCCCGAGGATGCCGGAAAGCGCTCCGTCGAGACCCAGTATGCTCGCCTCGCCCGCCAGGATGGTCAGCACCGCCACCGAAAATCCGCACACCAGCCCGGCCATGGCGCCGAAGGCATTGATCCGCTTCCACCAGATCGACAGCACGAGCACGGGAAACAGCGTCGAGCCGGTAAGCGCCAGGCACCACAGCAGCAAGCGCAGCGGATCGGTCGGCGCCATAAGCGTGATGGCGCCCCCGAACAGGGCGACGCCGCCGATGGCGACGCGCCCCAGCCACAGGCGCGCGTCGCTGGGCAGCGGCTCCCACGACAATCCGTTGATCACGTCCTCGGCCAATATGTTGGCGAGCGTCACGGTGGCGGCGCTGGCCGCCACGAGCGCGGCGGCGACGACGCCGGCGGCGGCGAAGTAGACGAACACGCCCGGCAGCTCGGCCGCGACCGGCAGACTGAACAGGACCGTGTCGCGCGCGAACTCGAAGCTCGTGAAGGTCAAGCGCTCAGCACCCGTGGCGATGCGCACAAATCCCAGATCGACCAATTGGTGCATCCAGCCGGGAAGCTGCTGCGGCCCGCCCTGCTTGACGATGTCCATGACGAAATCGCGCATGTAGACCGATACGGAGGCCGCCGTCAGCATCACCAAGCCGAAGAACACCGTCGCCCATCCCAGCGACTTGCGCGTCTCGTAGACGCCCGGCGTCATCGTCACGCGCGGCAGCAGCCACGGCGAGGAGGCGACGCCGGCCATCACGGTCAGCGTCGCAACGACGAAGGCCGCCGGCCCGACGCTGCCGAACGGCGCGGTGAACCGCTTGGCGATGGGTGCGAACCCCTCGCCGGGCAGCATGAAGGCAAAGCCCGGCGCGTCGACGACGGGCAGGCCCTGCGCCGCCTCGTTGTAGACCAGCGCCCGCAGCAAGGGCCCGTGCGTGAGCTGCGGCAAGGGAAAGTTGGTGACCATGACCGCGACGATGGCGACGGGCACGATCAACGCCAGAATGGCGGCGATCGCCTGGGCGCTGCTCGACCACGTGAGCGAGCGCATGCCGCCCAGCACCACGGTGACGACGATCGCCAGCACCAGCATCGCGATCATGAGGCTCTGGGGCTGTCCGACGAGCCAACCGGCGGCGAACGCGCCCATGCGGAGCTCGGCGGCGAGCAGCAAGAGGATTGGGACCGACATCAGGCCCGCGGACAAAAGACGTACCGCGCGACTCTCGAACCGCCGGCCGAGATAGCTCGGCACCGTGTATGTGCCGAATTTCCGCAAGAACGGCGCCAGCATCACCGCCATGATGACGAATCCGGCCAGACCGCCGATGACGAGGCAGAGCGCATCGAACCCGATGAGGAAGAATACGCCCGTCATGGCGACGATGCCGGTGGCGCCCATGGTGGCGCCGGCGATGCCGAGCCCGGTGTAGCCTGCGGGGACGCGGCGGCCGGCGGCGAAGAACTCCAGCGGCTCGCCCGTGGGGACGCAAATGCCGACGGCGCCATAGAGGATGAGCGGGCCCAGCAGCATGCACCATCGCAGCACGGCGTGCGAGGTTCCGAGCTGCTCGAAGATCATGAGCAGCAGCACGATCCCCGCAAGCGAGCTGACGAAGATGCCGAAATAGGTGCCGAGCCGCGGATTGACGAAGCGGGTGCGCGTGGAGAGGGACATCTTAATGGGGACCGGTCAGCGTGCTCAGGTGTCCTCGTGCGCCCCGTGCCAATGATCGATGGCATCCTGGCGGTTGACGAAGCTCGCAACGGTGAAGATCGCAATCACCGCGATGCCGTGCGCGGAAAGGAAATAGCCGAGCGGAAAGCCTAAGAATTTTTCCGTATTCAAGCCGGCGGCGTAGAGCGGCAGCACGATGATCAACACCAGGAACGGCACGACGCTGGCCAGCATCTGCCATTTGGTGTGCCGCCAGTACGGCCTGCGTTCCTTGCGCTCCATCATGGCGTGCCCCTCCGATCGACGAATCGCCCCCGGCTGCCCCGGGCGGGCGCACCAAGACATGCCAACACTGCGACGCATATGTGGCGCAACCGCACGCGGGTTGGCCAAACGTGCTATTTTTGGCAGCTTATTCCCTAGTTTAACACTGCCGGAGGATCCGCGCCCCGGGCGGGCGCACCGCGCAACAGACGAGGGAGGATCGATGCGCATGTGGCAAGAGTTCAAGGAATTTGCGACACGGGGCAACGCGCTCGATCTCGCCGTCGGCGTGATCATCGGGGCGGCCTTCACCCCCATCGTTTCGACGCTCGTTGCCGACATCTTCATGCCGGTGATCGGCTACGTTACGGCGGGGATCGATTTCTCCAACCTGACGGTGGTTCCCGTCGCGGGCATCGAGATCAAGTACGGGCTGTTTCTCAACGCCATCGTGCAGTTCTTTTTCACCGCGCTCGCCCTGTTCTTCCTGATCAAGGGCATCAACACGCTGCGCCGGCCAAAGTCGGAAGCACCCGCGGCACCGCCGCAGTCTGAGATCTACCTGAAGGAAATTCGCGACGCCCTCGTCAAGGCGAAGTAGCCGATCACGAGCAGCTGCCGCCGCCCAATACGCAGAACTTGGCGCAGTGGGGATGGCATAGCTTGACGGCGCCGTCCGCAAACATGCCGCCGTCGGCGTGCGCCGCGGCGGCAAGCGTCGGCCCCATCTCGAAGGCCGCATCGTAGGGCAGTAGCGTGCACGGCAGCACGACGGGCGCGACTGCCCCCTTGCGCTTCACGACCATGCGTGAGGAGGCACACATCACGTCGCGCGGGCTCTTGTGCAGAAGGCCCCAGCAGGCGGTGGTGATCTCGGGCACGTCCTGGGTCGCGCTCATCTCGGGAAACAGCATGAGCTGTGCGGGGTCGTGGGCATCGATGCACCAGCCGCGCGCGGCGATGAGCTTTGCGTAGCCCGCGCGCGCGTCGGCCTCGCTTTCGCCCCAGCAGGTGCGGCCGGCGATGGCGACGCGAAACCCGTTCGCCGCCAGCCAGTCCATTCCCTCGATCGCCTTGTCCCAGGTCTGCGGTCCGCGCTCGGTCTCGTGCAGGGCTTTGGTATGGTGGTCGAGGCTGACGCGCAGCGTGAGCTTCTCCCCATAGGCCGCGTTGAGGTCGCAAAGCCCGCGCTCGATGTGCGGGCGCCGCATGGGCTGCATGGCGTTGGTGAGCACGAGCGCGTTAAAGCCGCGCTCCAGCGCATCGGCGAGCATCCCTAAGAATTCCGGGTTCATGAACGGCTCGCCGCCGGTGAAGCCGATCTCGCGCGTGTGAAGAGATTGCGCCTCCTGCAGGAAGCCTGCGACCTCGGCCGCGGTAATGTAGGCGAGGCGGTCGTTCACCGGGCTCGATTCGATGTAGCAGTTGGCGCAAGTGATGTTGCAGAGCGTGCCGGTGTTGATCCACAGCGTGTCGAGATGCGCCAGCGGCACGACCGCACGCGGCTCGCCCTTGGCCGTCCAGTCGGGATCGGTGAACTTGCGCAGGCTTAGCGCTGCGGGCGTGGCGAACGACAAGGGCGTGAAATCCTCAACGATTGGAGCGCCGCGGGCCCCAGCATGCCGCCGAACCCGGCCGCGCACAACTCAAGGCGGCTCACGGGTCGGCGCGGCCGGCCCGGCATAACCCATACTTCGGCTTTTCGGGAAGCCTCCGGATATGTTACATGCCGAGGCTCAGGCGGGCGTAGTTCAGTGGTAGAACGTCAGCTTCCCAAGCTGAATGTCGTCGGTTCGATCCCGATCGCCCGCTCCATCCTTTCACCCCCGCGACCGGCATCTGGCGAGCCGAGATACTGCAGGTGGAACAGGGTGGTTCCGCGACATCTCGGCTCTAACGACGGGCGTCGACGACGCGCGCCAGGCAGAGGCGGGCCGGTTCCCATTGGGCGTGCAGGTGGCCTCGCTCTCGCCCCTAGCACCGGAGGGGCTCCACACACGACCGCTGCCCGGCGTGCTCAATCTTGCGAGAATGCGGCGGCATCAGGAGCACGCGCGTCGATCTGGAATTTTGCTGGATCCATGTTGCGGGAGCGCCGCCCCGGCCCGTGCCTCGAGGCCCCGTCTTAAGCGGAACTTTAGTGCTATTATGCTTGTTTACGTGGCTACCGAACGAGCCCGCGCAGGCACCAAAAGCGCGCATGAGGCCCCATCGCAATGGGACGTCCCGCACCCCTCAAGACCTACCAGGAGAAGCGGGATTTCACCCGCACCAGCGAGCCCAAAGGCAAGGTCGCGGGCAGGGGCGCGAAGGACCTGCGCTACGTCATCCAGAAGCACGACGCGCGGCGGCTCCATTTCGATTTTCGCTTGGAGCTCGACGGCGTCTTGAAGAGCTGGGCGGTGACGCGGGGCCCGAGCCTCGATCCCGCCGACAAGCGCCTCGCCGTGCGCGTCGAGGACCATCCCCTAACCTACGGGGACTTCGAGGGCACCATCCCCAAGGGCCAGTACGGCGGCGGCACGGTGATGCTGTGGGACGAGGGGACGTGGCGCCCGCAAGGCGATCCGCACGAGGGCCTCAAGACGGGCATGTTGAAGTTCGAGCTGGAGGGAAAGCGCTTGAAGGGCGGCTTCGCGCTCGTGCGCCTGCCGAGGAAGGGCAAGGAGACGCGCGAGAACTGGCTGCTGGTGAAGGAGCGCGACCGTTATGCGGACCGCGCGCACGACCCACTCCAGCGCTGGACCAAGAGCGTCACCACCGGTCGCGATCTCGCAGAGATCGCCAAGGGCGATCCGGAGGCGCCCGTGCGCCGGCGTGCAAAGGGAAAGCTGCCGAGGTTCGTCGCCCCGCAACTGGCAACGCTCGTCGCATCACCGCCGGCGGGCGACGAGTGGCTGCACGAGATCAAATACGACGGCTATCGCGCCATTGCCGCCATCGGCGGCGGCCGCGTGCGCATCTTTACGCGCTCGGGCCAGGACTGGTCCGACAAGTTCGCCCCCGTCGCCCGGGCGCTGCAGGACCTCGACGTGCAAAGCGCGCTGCTCGACGGCGAGATCGTCGCCCTCGACAAGAAAGGTCGCTCGAGCTTCGCCGAGCTGCAGCACGGCCTCAAGGAAGGCAAGACGCCGCTCACCTACGTCGTCTTCGATCTGCTGGAATTGAATGGCCGCGATCTGCGCGCCGAGCCGCAGATCCGCCGCAAGGAGATCCTGCAGGGCCTCCTCAAAAAGCCGCCCGCGGGCATCCGCTACTCAGACCACGTTGTCGGCCATGGCGCAGAAGTTCTCGCCAAGGCCTGCGGCATGGGGCTCGAAGGCATCGTGTCCAAGCGCGCCGACAAGCCCTATGTGTCGCGGCGCACCAAGAGCTGGCTCAAGGCCAAGTGCTCGGGCAACGACGAGTTCGTCATCGGCGGCTACCGGCGCTCCACCAAGAAGGGCCGGCCCTTCGCCTCCTTGCTGCTGGGCGAATACGACGGCAAGGATCTGCACTACCGGGGCCGCGTCGGAACCGGGTTCAACCAGGACGACCTGACGGAGCTAGGTCGGCGGCTGGCGAAACTCGCCCGCAAGACGAGCCCGTTCGTCGACGCCGACCGCGCGATCGGCCGCGACGCCACCTGGGTCGCGCCGCGGCTCGTGGCGCAGATCGCCTACACGGAAAAGACGCGGGACGGGCGTCTGCGTCACCCTTCGTTCCTGGGCCTGCGCGGCGACAAGCCGGCAAAGGCCGTGCAATCGCTGGCGGTCGCAGACATGGCGAAGGATGAGAGATCGGATCCCCACATTGCCGGCGTGCGGCTGACCAGCCCCGGCAAGGTGCTCTTTTCCGAAGCCGAGATCACCAAGGAGCAGCTTGCCGCGTATCTGCTCGGCGTCAGCGACCGCATGCTGCCGCACGTCAGCGGGCGCCCGTTGAGCCTCGTGCGCTGCCCCGAGGGCACCGACCAAGAGTGCTTCTTCCAGAAGCACACCACGAAGGGCATGCCGTCGGCGCTCAGATCCGTGTCGATCAAGGAGAGCGACGGCAAGACCGCCAAGTATCTGATGATCGACAGCCCGGCCGGGCTCGTGTCAGCCGCGCAGATCGGCGGGCTGGAAATTCACATCTGGGGCGCGCACGCCAAGACGATCGAGCATCCCGACCGGCTGGTGTTCGACCTCGACCCCGATAGCGGGCTCACGTTTGCCGACGTGCGCGAGGCCGCCCGCGACGTGCGCAAGCTCATGCAGACGGCGGGGCTCGAAAGCTTCGCGCTGGTGACCGGCGGCAAAGGCATCCACGTGGTGGTGCCGCTCGACGGCAGCCAAAGCTGGGACGAGGTCAAGGCGTTCGCCAAGGGCGTGGCGACAAAACTTGCCGAGAACGAGCCGCGGCGCTTCACCGCCACCATGTCGAAGGCCAAACGCCGGGGCCGCATCTTCATCGACTGGCTGCGCAACGAGCGCGGCGCCACGGCCATCGCGCCCTATTCGCCGCGGGCCCGCGCAATGGCCAGCGTCGCAACGCCCGTGTCATGGAGCGAGCTTGCCCGCGTCGAGGCCGCGAACACCTTCACCATCCCCGACGTGAAGCGCCGTGTGAAGCAGCAGAAATCCGATCCCTGGAAGGGCTACTTCGAGACGCGCCAGCACCTACGAGCCGACGCCCTGCGGTTCTTCGCGTCCGCCGAGAAGAAACGCTAGCGCTTCGTAGCCCGCTTCTTCTGCGGCAGACCCTTGCGTGGCGTCGCGGCGAACTCCTCCAACTGGCGCTCCGTCATCGACTCGTACATCGACCGCGATGCGCCCTTGAGCTTAGCCACGGAAAACTCGCCACGCTTGGCCGCGAGCGCGATGCCCGCTGCCTCTTGCTGCGCCTTGGACCGTGCCGGCATGGACGTGCTCCTCGTTCACTCCGCCGCAATCGGAGGCGACTGCGCGCTCCGATCGGCCGGATCGGAGCACGAATGCGCCACCCGCGCGAAATGTTCCGTCTTC
>CAYUBZ010000009.1:0-22115 GCA_964443205.1 uncultured Hyphomicrobium sp.
TCGGCGCCCCACGGTGTGCAAAAGGGGGACGGAAAGGGGGACGGCAGAGACTGTACCGAACCTAAACGCTTGTTAACGCGGGCCCGTCTGGGACACGATCGAATCCCCGACTCCGCCATTCCAATGTTGCCGATATTCAGTCTATTCTAACACCACACAAGCTAAACTTCGCGATGACCGCTTGGCGTTCGCCTCGGGGTTACCAAATAGGTTATACGGCCTAATTGCGCGCGTGGTTGTGATGGTAAAAGTTCTAACAGCACTACTTTCGCGGATCGTCAATCGCGGCTCTCTGACGGTCGTGACGTCCGGCGGCAAGGAGCTGGTTTTCGGAGACGGCACCGGCCCGGAGGTGCGCGTGCGCTTCGCGGACCCCGGCGCGGAACGCCTTTTGCTCGTCAATCCGGATCTGCGCCTGGGCGAGTTGTTCATGGACGGGCGCCTGATCGTCGAGCGCGGGTCGATTTTCGACTTCCTGGCGACCGTCTTGGGCGCAGCGGGCGCGATGCCGCGGCCTTTGCTGTTGCGCATCCGCGACCAAATCCGCCTCCTGACGCGCAAGTCGATCAGCGACAACAACCCTTGGCGCGCGCGCCGCAACGTCGCGCACCACTACGATCTCGACCATCGTCTCTACAGGCTCTTCCTCGATCGGGACTTCCAGTACAGTTGTGCTTATTTCGAGTACCCGGGGCAAAGTCTGGAGGAGGCCCAGCTCGCCAAGAAGCGGCTGATCACCGCCAAGCTGCTGGTCGAACCCGATAGCCGCGTCCTCGACATCGGCTCCGGCTGGGGCGGGCTCGGCCTCTACGTCAAGCAGATGGGCGGTGCGGCGGACGTGCTCGGCGTGACGCTGTCGACCGAGCAGCTGAGCGTCGCGCGCGAGCGTGCGCGAGAGCAGGGTGTGGAGGACTCGGTGCGCTTCGCCCTGCGCGATTACCGCGACGTGGACGGCACCTTCGACCGCATCGTTTCGGTCGGCATGTTCGAGCACGTCGGCCCGCGCTTCTACGGCACCTATTTCAACAAATGCCGCGAGCTGCTGAAACCCGACGGCGTCATGCTGCTGCACACCATCGGTCACCTGGATGGCCCATGGTACCCCAACGCGTGGCTCGACAAGTACATCTTCCCCGGCGGGCAGCTTCCGGCCCTGTCCGAGATCGTCACCGCCGTCGAGCGGTCGGACCTTATCGTCACCGACGTCGAATGCCTGCGTCTGCACTATGCCGAGACGCTTGCCGAATGGCGCCGGCGGTTCATGGCGAACCGCGCCCAGGCGCTGGAGCTCTACGACGAGCGGTTCTGCCGCATGTGGGAGTTCTATCTCGCGGCGTGCGAGGCGGCTTTCCGTTTCCAGAACGTCGGCGTGTTCCAGCTGCAAATTACGCGGAGACAGGATGCGGTTCCGCTCACGCGCGACTACATCATCGAGCGCGTGCACGATCTGCGCATGCGCGAGGCGGAGAGCATCCCCGGCGACACGACGGTCGAGGCGCTGCCAAGGCGAAAGCAGCGCCACTGACGGGCGCTTGCCTGCGGCTTCAGGGCAGGTGCGCTTGGCGCCGCCCGGCTTGGAAAGCAATTAGCGTTTGTCTATAGTGCCGCTCCCAGGTGGGTGGCTTGGGATCAATCGATCGCGGACGCCCGCGTAGGCACCATCGAGCTGGCTTGCCAGGGCTGGCGGATGGGCGACTGCATGTCTGTCGGTAGCGCTGCGTAACTGCGCCAAGTGTGGAGGGCACGGTGCGCACAAGATGCCATCCGATGCGGTGGTTATGGGGGCTCATTCCGATCGCGATGCTGAGTTGGATTGCCGTCCACGTGGAGGCGGACCGCATCGAGCACGACCTCGAGCAGCGCGCCCGCAGCGTGCTGGACGCCGCGGGCCATGACTGGGCCTCGATCGTCTTCTCCGGGCGCGACGGCGTTCTGGTGGGGACGGCGCGGCAACGCCACGAGCAGGCCGACGCCCTGGCGCTTGTTCGCAGCGTCTGGGGTGTGCGCACGGTCGCCGCCCGCACCCGGATTGCCAGCGAGGTGCCGGATTTGGTTCGTCCCCAGAAGACGGCAGCCGCGGTGCACCGACGCACTCTACCGGCGGCGCAGCCGTTGGCGGCGATCAACAACGCGGCGCTGCGCGCCGACACGGCTCTGCTCTCCGATGCGCGCCCGTTCGCTTTGCCGCCCGCTGAGCATCGCCTGGATGCCGTGATCGCCTATGAGCAGGCGACCTTGAACGATTCTAACGCCGTTGCTGATGCGCAAAAGTCACAAGCCGAGCCGGTGCGCACGGCGATCGAAACGGCGGCGATCGCCAACGATCGCAACGGACCGGGCGGCGACTGCGGCGTTGCCGTGCGCACGCTCAGCACCTCTGAGCCGGTACGTTTTGCCCGCGGAGAGGCCGATCTCGACGGCCGCGGCCGGGCTTTTCTGGACCGGCTGAGCGCGGTGGCGAACGGCTGTCCGCACCTGAGCCTGAAAATTGCGGGGTATGCGGATGCCGACGGGGAGGCATGGCGCAACCTGTCGCTGTCGAAGCGCCGAGCGCGTGGCGCCGTCACCTATTTGCTCAATAAGGGCATTGACGCCGGGCGCCTGCAGGCCGTTGGCTACGGCGAGGCGCACCCCGTGGCGCCGAACGACACAGCGGAGAACAGGGCGAAGAACCGACGCATCGAGGTGGAGGTCAGCGAGACTGACCCACGTCAGCAGGTCTCTTCGCCGTCGACAAGATAAGGAGCCGGCAATGGACTACCTGATCGCTAATCTCGGCTGGTACGCGCTGGCGGCCTTCGCTGCGGGATTCGTGATGGCATGGATCGCCTGTGCCAGGGTGGATGGCTGACGGGAACGTTCGTGCGCGGTGGGGCGAGTGTGGTTGGGGAGTTTGACGTATGACGGAGCTGCTTTGGCAGACGATCTTTCTGTTGGCGGGGGCGTTCTTCTTCGGCGCCGTATTGGCGTGCGGCCTCAAGCGGCGGTTCTACTACGGGCCGTCTGTTGCGACGGGGGCCGTGTCGGTTGCCTCCGGCGCGGCGCCGGCACCTGACGCCTCCCAGCCGAAGATCGAGGTCCAGCCCCGCGCTAAGCTCGAAGGCGAACGGTTCGAACGGGCCTTGAGCGGCGCGTCGAGCGCGTCTGCGGCACCCGCGGCCCCCTCGCAACTCGTCGTGCCGCCCACCAACGTCAAGGTCGAGCCGGTCAAGGCACCCGAACCGGCTTCGGCGCCGAAGCCGGCACCCAAGCCCGCACCGGCAGCCGCCCCGGAACCCGCACCGAAACCCCCACCAGCAACGGCGGCGGCTCCGGCGCCCGCTGAACCGCAACCGGAGATGACGGGAATGCCTCGCGTCTCGGTGTCGTCGGGCTCGGGCGCGCCGGCGCCGGTCGAGGAGGGCGGCACCGGGCCGAGCGATGATCTGACGCGTATCCAAGGAATCGACCCGATTATGCAGGGGCGCCTCAAGGAGCAGGGCATCCGCCGCTTCCAGGATCTCGCAGGCCTCACGTCCCGCGACGTCAAAGGCTTGAGCGAAACATTGGGTCTCGATGCTCGCGTCAGCTTGGAGAACTGGATCGGGCAGGCGCAGGTCCTCGCCACGGGCGGCGAGACCTACTACTCGCGCCGCATCGACCAGGGCGTTCCCGTCCCCGAGGCGGCCGTGCCGGCAACTCCCGCGCCTGCGCCACAAGCCGCGGCGCCGCCGCAACCAGCCGCTGCCCCGACGCCAGCACCCATTCCTGCACCCGCTCCTGCAGCCGCACCGGCCGCAGGCGGCGACAGCGGATCTCCCGTGAGCGATGTCGCCCATTTGCGCTCGGTGCGCTCGGAGGCCTTGATCGGCGACCAAGCGCGGCCCTTCAGCGACTCCGACGACCTGAAGCGGATCCGCGGCATCGGCGTGCTGATCGAGAAGAAGCTCAACTCGCTCGGCATCACCCACTACGAGCAAGTCGCCAACTGGACGGGTGCCGACATCGAGCGCATCAGCCGGATCCTCGATTTCAAGGGCCGGATCGAGCGCGAGCACTGGATCGAGCAGGCGCGCATCCTGGCGACCGGCGGGCAGACCGAGTTCTCGCGCCGCAACTAGCATCGCGGGCGCGCTCGGCAGACACTGTTGACGCCCGGGCAACGTCTACGGGAGCATTGTGCCATCCCCTGGAGTCGCCGCGAGCCCCCATGCCGACACCTGCCGATACGCCCGCCGACAACAGCGAGGAGCGCGAGGTTGCCGCGTTCCTGGCCGACCCTAGGGCGTATCCCGGGGCCGTCGCCAGCGTTGACGTCATCGAGACCCACGCTGCCCGCGTGTTCCTGGCGGGCGATGAGGCCTACAAGGTCAAGAAGCACGTCCGCCTGCCCTTCCTCGACTTCTCCACGCTCGCATCGCGCCATCGCGCATTGGCCCGCGAGCTCGAGCTCAACCGGCCGCATGCGCCCGCCATCTACGTGGGCCTCGAGGCCGTCACGCGCGGGCCCGGCGGCCGCCTGAGGCTGGGCGGCGACGGCACGGTCGTCGACTGGGTCCTGCGCATGCGCCGCTTCGATCAGGAGGCGCTGCTCGCCCGCCAGGCCGACAAAGGCCCGCTGCCCGACGCCCTCGCCAAGGCGCTCGCCGCCATGGCGGCGCACTATCACCGGGCAAGCCCGGTGGCCGAAAGGCGTGACGGCGCCCATGTCATCGCGCCGGTCGTGCGGCAGTTGACGACGGCGCTGGGCGGCGCTCGAGGCCCGATCGACGCGCAAACAGCCCGCCGGCTGGTCGATCGCCTCGCCGCGGTCCTCGCGGGCACGGCGCCGCTCCTTGAGCAGCGCGGACACGCAGGCTGCATCCGACGCTGCCACGGCGATCTGCATCTGGGCAACATCGTGCTGATCGACGGCGCGCCCGTGCCCTTCGACGCTCTCGAGTTCAGCGAGGACCTGGCGACCATCGACGTGCTCTACGACCTCGCCTTCCTGCTCATGGACCTCGACTACCGCGGCGACCGGCACGCCGCCAACGTCGTCCTCAACGCCTACGCCGGCGCGGCGCCTGTGGGCGGCGAGATCGAAGGGCTCGCGTGCCTGCCGTTGTTCTTAGCGTGCCGTGCGGGTGTCCGGGCCGTGGTGGCGCTCGAGCGCACGCGCCAAACGGAGGGGCCGGTGCAGGACGCGCAGCGCGCGAGTGTCGGCCGCTATGGGGCTCTCGCGCTCTCCTATCTCGACCCAAAGCCGCCCGTCCTGATTGCCATCGGGGGCTTGTCGGGAACGGGCAAGTCGACGCTAGCGGCCCGTCTCGCCTCTGATGTCGGGCCGGCACCCGGCGCCCTGCACGTGCGCAGCGACGTCGAGCGCAAGCGCCTGTTCGGCGTCGCCGAGACGGCGCGGCTGGCGCCCGAGCACTACCGGGCCGAGGTGTCGGAGCAGGTCTATGCCGTTCTTCTCGACAAGGCGCGCCGCGCAGCAGCAGCGGGACATGGCGTAATCGTCGATGCGGTCTTCGCCAAGCCGGACGAGCGCGCCGCGATCGAGGCCGTGGCGCGCGAGGTTGGTCATCCGTTCGTGGGGCTGTGGCTCACCGCGCCGAAGGAGACCCTGATTGCGCGCGTCGAGGCCCGCCGCGGCGATGCCTCCGATGCCGACCGCGGCGTCGTGCAACAACAACTTACCTATGACACCGGCGCGCTGACCTGGAGCCCGGTCGATGCAGGCGGCACGCTGGCCCGTAGCGTCGAGGAGGCGAGGAGTGTCCTGCGCGCCGCGGGCGTCAGTCTTTCGGCACGAGCACCGCCGCGCCCGTAAGCTTGCCGGCCCGCAGCCGGGAGATCGCCGCGTTCGCATCGGTCAGGTCGAAGGTGGTCACGTGCGGGCGGATAGGGATGCGCGGGGCAATCTGGAGAAAGTCGATCGCGTCCTGGCGGGTGAGATTGGCGACCGAGCGCACCACGCGCTCGCCCCATAGCAGCGCGTACGGCATGGCCGGAATATCCGTCATGTGGATGCCGCCCAGCACCAGCGTGCCCCCCTTCACCAGCGCCGCCAGGGCGAGCGGCACCAGCGGCCCGACGGGTGCGAAGATGATGGCGGCGTCGAGCGGCTTGGGCGGCTTCTGCTCGGACGCGCCCGCCCACACGGCGCCGAGGTCGCGCGCCAGCTTCTGGGCGGCTTTGTCGCCCTTGCGCGTGAAGGCGTAGAGGTCCTGTCCGTGGAACACGGCGAGCTGAGCGACGATGTGCGCCGCCGCTCCGAAGCCGTAAATGCCGAGCCGGCGGGCATCGCGGACGAGCTTCCAGGCGCGGTAGCCGATCAATCCCGCGCACATCAGGGGCGCGGCCTCGGCGTCCGAATACTCGGGCGGGATCGGGAAGGCGTAGGCCGCATCCGCGGTCGCGTATTGGGCGTAGCCGCCGTCGATGGTGTAGCCGGTGAAGCCGGGAGAATCGCACAAGTTCTCGCGCCCGGACCGGCAATAGAGACAGTGGCCGCAGGTGGCGCCCAGCCACGGCACGCCGACCCGGTCGCCGATCTTGAAGCCACGGACGTCGGGTCCGATGGCCACGACGCGCCCGATGATCTCGTGGCCCGGTATCACGTGCGGCTTGGGATGATCGAGGTCGCCGTCGAGCACGTGCAGATCGGTGCGGCAGATGCCGCACGCTGCAACGCGGATGAGGATGTGTCCGCGCTTGGGCGGGCGCACAGGCCGCGTCACGCGCGCAAGCGGCGCCCCGGGGCGGTCGAACGTCATGGCGATCATGCGCGCTGGCAACTTGCCTTGCGCAGCGGATCGGCTCGCCGCCGTCCTCGATTTCGCTGTCGATTTGCGTGCGGTCAATCGCGTTGGGCTCGCGCTTCAGTCCATGTCGACGACGGACACGATGTGGAACGTGCGCAGGACGCCATCATGCTCCGTCAGAGAGACATACTCGCCGGGTGTGAACTTATGCTTGTCGAATTTGAACCCCGGCTCGTCGTCCTCGTCCGTGTTGGGATTATAGTCGATCGCCCACGTCCCGCCCCGCCTATGCACCAGCCGGCCCATCTCCACCTCGCCTGCCCAGAAGCGGCGTGCCCGGCACTTTTCGCGGTTCTTGCGCCACTCCTCGGCAACGAGATGATCCTCGGGGTCGAGCGGCGCGATGAGATCATAGCCCCGCTCGCGGCTGCCGTTGGGGAAATCGTGATCACGCGCCAGTTCCAGACGGATGCGCTTCAACGCCATGGGCTTCCTCCGATGTCCAGCGGATCACAGGCGGGCCGCGCACGGCTTTCACCCCGCCTGTCTGTGCGCTTCTGGCCTCAGCCTTTCGCGATCTCGATCTTGCGCTCGGCTACCTGCGCCTCGGGGCGCTTGGGAGCCGTGACCTTCAGGACGCCCTTGTCGAATTTCGCCTCGATCTTGCTGTCGTCGAGCGTATCGGGCAGCCGCAAGGAGCGCTCGAATGAGCCGAAGCTGCGCTCGGCGAGATAGTAGTTCTCCTTTTTCTCCTCGCGCTCGGTCTTCTTCTCACCCTTGATTGTCAGGTAGCCGTTGGCGAACGTCACTGAAACGTCCTTCTCCTCGACGCCGGGAAGCTCGGCCTCGATCGTAATCGACTTGTCGTTCTCGTGGACGTCGAGGTCGGGCACCATCACGCTGGCGGGCCAGCGGGCGCTCGACAGCGACCAATGCGGCCATCCGCTCTCGAACCGCTCGAACACGCGGTTCATCTCGTCCCGAAAGTCCTCGAACAGCCCTCTCGAGCGGGCCGCCGGCTGACGCTGCGCCTTGGAAATCTCGATGTTGGTCATGGCCGTCTCCTTAGATCATGCTGAAAACGGGGGCTGGCGATGAGAAATGCGAGGGAACCACCCGTCCGTTAAGCCTATGTGTGGGGTTCGTCGCATCGTGTATCAATGTGTGCGGGCGGGCCGGGCTTCCCCGGACGGGGGCCGGGATAGTAAGGTTCGGCCCAAATGACCATCAAGATCAGGCTCGAGACGGGCGATGCGCCCGAAGGGGACCTTCGCGCGGCGCGGGCCGAGGAAGAGCTGCGGCGGAGCGAGTCGCAGATCGCGGCCATCCTCGCGATCGCCGCGGACGCCATCATCACCCTCGACGGCAGCCTGCGCATCACGCAGTTCAACCACGGCGCCGAGGCCATCTTCGGATACGCGAAGGACGAGGTCATCGGGCGCCCCCTCGACACGCTTATTCCCGAGCGCTTCCGGCTTGCCCACGACGGGCACGTCCAGACGTTTGCCGCGTCCGGCGTGGCCGCCCGCCGCATGGGCGAGCGCGCGGAGATCTACGCGCTGCGCAAGGACGGCAGCGAGTTTCCCGCCGAGGCCTCGATCGCGCAGCTGCGCGTTGGCGACGAGCGCGTCTACATGGTGCTGCTTCGCGACGTGACCGAGCGCAAGCGCACGGAGCGCATGCTCGCGCGGAGCAAGGCGGAGCTGGAGGAGCGCGTCGCGGAGCGCACGAGAGCGCTGGAGGAGGAAAGCCGCCGGCGCGAGGAGACGCAGGCGGCGCTCCTGCAGGCGCAGCGCATGGAGGCCTTCGGGCAGCTGACAGGAGGAATTGCACACGATTTCAATAACTTGCTGACGATCGTTTTGGGCAACCTGGAGCTTCTCGATGCCAAGCTCGCCGATGCGGACGAGCGCGCTCTTTTGGGCCGCGCCTCCGATGCGGCGCATATGGGGGCGCGGCTCACCTCGCGGCTCTTGTCGTTTGCGCGCCGGCGGCGGTTGGCGCCGGCTGTCCTCAACCTGAACGATCTCGTCCTCGGTATCGCCGAGCTGCTGAAACGGTCGCTGGGCGAGCGGATCACGCTGTCGACCGTGTTGGCCGGCAGCCTCTGGCCGACGCGCGCCGATCCGAGCGAGGTCGAGAACGCCGTGGTCAACCTCGCCATCAACGCGCGCGATGCCATGCCGGGCGGCGGCAAGCTCGTGATCGAGACGCGCAACGTGACCGTCGACGCGGCCGCGGCGACGGCCGAGCCGGGCATGCGCGCGGGCGATTACGTCCGCATCTCGGTGAACGATACCGGCACCGGCATGAGCGCAGAGGCACTGAGCAGGGCGTTCGAGCCCTTCTTCTCCACCAAGGAAGGCCGCGGCACGGGACTGGGGCTCAGCACGATCTACGGTTTCGTCCGGCAATCGGGCGGGCACGTCACCATCAAAAGCGCCCCGGGGGCTGGGACGACGGTCAGCCTCTATTTGCCGCGCGAAGCGGAGAGCGAGATGGTCAAGGGACGCGAGACGGCCCCCAACGTACCGCTTTCTCCAAACTGCGAGACGGTGCTGGTCGTGGAGGACGACCCCAAGTTGCGGGAGCTGACGCTGCAGCGCGTCGAAGGTCTCGGCTACGTCGTTCTGGAGGCGGAGGACGCCGCAACCGCCATCGGCATCCTGGAGCGCCAGCCGGACATCGCGCTTCTCTTCAGCGATATCGTGCTCGGCCGCGGGATGTCGGGCTTCGAGCTGGGGCGGTGGGTGCGCGCGCACAGGCCAGATGTCGAGGTGCTGCTGACGACCGGTTATGCATCGGATGCGTCCGGCGGCGAGACGCACAAGGAAGAGTTCGAGATCCTGCACAAGCCTTATGACCGATCGAGTCTCGCAGTCGCCCTAAGGACCGCGCTGCAAGGCGGTCAGAGCCGGCGCACCTCCCCGGCGAAGACGTAGCCCACGCCGCGCACGGTCTTCACGAGCTGCGGGCACTCGCCCCGCTCGATCTTCTTGCGCAGGCGCGCAACGAGCCCATCGATGGAGCGGTCCAGCGGCGTCCAGTCGTGACCCTTCAGCAGGTCCATGAGCTCGTCCCGGGAGAGCACGCGCCCGGGGCGCTCGACCAGAACGGCAAGCAGATTGAGCTCGGCGGTGGTGAGCTCGCAGGAGGCGCCTTCCGGCGTCTTGAGCTCGCGGCGCCCCATGTCGAGCGTCCAGCCGTCGAACGCGTAGCAAGGGGGCGTGTCGGGGCTACGCTGCGCGCGCACCTCCTCGGTGGCCACCGGTGCGTAGCGACGCAGCACGGCCCGGATGCGGGCCAGCACCTCGCGCATGTGGAACGGCTTGGCGATGTAGTCGTCGGCGCCCAGCTCCAGCCCCACCACACGGTCGATCATGTCGCCTTTGCCGCTGATCATCACGATCGGCACGTTGTGGCGGGCGCGAACTTCGCGCGCGAGCGCGAACCCGTCCTCTCCCGACAGCCTGACGTCGAGGGTAATCAGATCGACCGGCCGCGCCTCGAGCAGCGCCATCAGGGCGGCCCCGTCCCTTGCCTCGGAGACCTCGAAGCCTTCCGCCTCCAGGCCCGAGCGCAGCAGCGTGCGCACCTCGGCCTCGTCGTCAACGACCAGAACGTGAACGGGGGCTGCGCCCGCCATCTCTCTTCCCCATGTGGGGCGGGCCGCCCGCCGGCCCGCAGATGCACCCGATACAGTCCCGCACAAATTCTCACAAGGGCGACACATGGACGTGGCGTCGGGTTGGTTTGCTAGGTCCGAGTGGGCTTTCACCGAAGGAACCGACAATGTTGGCCATGACCCTGTCGCCGGAACACGAGATAAACAGCAGTATTTTCGACACGCCAGCATCCGGCTCGGGGCCACCGCTGGACCAGCGGCTCAGA
The DNA here is from genome assembly GCA_964443205.1 of uncultured Hyphomicrobium sp. Classification (GTDB taxonomy): domain Bacteria; phylum Pseudomonadota; class Alphaproteobacteria; order Rhizobiales; family Hyphomicrobiaceae; genus Hyphomicrobium_A. Next base: position 10,620 of record CAYUBZ010000009.1, read on the forward strand.
ATGGCCCCACCCAGGGTGTTGCAGGCGCGTGAGCATGTCTTCTTCGAGGGCGATCCCAAGGACCATGTCTACCAGGTCGAGAAGGGGACGGTCTGTCTCTACAAGACGTTGCCGGATGGGCGCCGCCAGATCGTTGATTTCGCCTATCCGGGCGACCTCATCGGGCTGGGGGCGCCAGGCGAGCATGTGTTCAGCGCCCAGGCAATCACGCTCGCTCGGCTGCGCTGCTTGCCGGCGGGCCTGCTGCACGAGGTGGCGCTGCACGATCCCCAGGTCGGTATGCAGCTTTACCGCGCGATGTCCGAGCAGCTTCTCGCGGCCCGCGATCTGCTGCTGACGGTCGGTCAGCGCAACGCGACGGAGCGGCTCGGCGCCCTGTTGCTGGCGCTGTCGCGGCGCAACGCGCGCATCGGTGCCGATCCGGGGCGCATCGCGCTGCCGATGACCCGCGCCGACATCGCCGATTTCTTGAGCCTGACCATCGAGACGGTGAGCCGGACGTTCACCAAGCTGCGCCAAGCCGGGACCATCGAGCTTGTCCAAAGCTCGCTCGTCGTCATCCGCGATCCGAGGGCATTGGAGCGTCTCGCCACGGGAGAGGTGCAAGGGATCACATGAGCCCGGTCAATGTGGCGGCAGCAGACGTCTGCGAATGTGTTCGTCTCACGCAGGTCGCAGCTCCGCGAGATCGCCGGCGCCCGAGCATGAACAGTACCCTCGCGCCACATATCGTAGGGCACGCTAAGGGACCCGATGAGATGGCCGATGAACGTGACCGGTATTGGTTCGTTGCTGGGGTGTTTCGCGAGCCGCGCGACCTGGTGGCCACCATCGCCGCGCTGCGCACCGGCGCCTTTGCCGCGAGCTGTCTGCTGATCGTCGCCAATCACAGGGCCGGGGACGCCCGCAAGGCCTTGAGCGGATCGGGCTCGGGTCGGGTGTCGGTCGTCGCCGTGCACGCCGACGGTGCGCTCGAATCGGGTGACGCCGTGGCGCTTCCCGTCGACCTGCGCGCGCTCCTGGAGGCCATGGACGAGAGCGGGAAAGCGCGCGGCCGCCGCGACGGAGAGGATCGCTCGCAAGTTTATGCACAGTTGCGTCAGGACGTCGCTGAGGGTGCGCTGGTGCTGGTCGCGAGCGCCGCTAGTCCGGACGAGCAGCTTGACGGCGCGCGCATCCTGCTGCGGGGCAACTGCGAGTGCGTTTTGACGCACGAGATCGACGTCCTGCGGATGTAAATTCTGGGTGCGGCTTTTTCGCCCCCGTCGTAAGGCTGTCGCAACCGAGTTCCTAGCTATCTAACCATAGACTTGGCTGCGCTGCCCCCCGGCTGGCGCGTACTTGGCTTGAGGTGCGCCACTAATGACTATCCGCAATCTCGGGCGACTGCTGGCCCCTCGTTCGGTGGCCTTTATCGGGGCAAGCCCCGAGCCGGCGAGCGTCGGCGCTATCGTAACGGCCAATCTGTCGGCGGGCGGCTTCGCGGGCCCGTTGTGGCTCGTCAATCCGCACCATGCGACGATCGACGGTAAGCCCTGCTATGCCACGCCCGCCGATCTGCCCGGCGTCCCCGATCTTGCGGTGATTGCCACCCCGCCCAGAACGATCCCGGCGCTGATCGCCGAGCTTGGCGCCAAGGGCACACGTGCCGCCGTCGTCATCACGGCGGGCATCGGCGGCGATTTGCGTCGCGAGATGCTAAGGGCCGCGCAGCCCTACTGCCTGCGCGTTCAAGGCCCGAATTGCCTCGGGCTGCTCTTGCCCGGCATCGGGCTCAACGCCAGCTTTGCTCACCGCATGCCGCTCAAGGGCGACCTCGCGTTCCTTTCCCAGTCCGGCGCCTTGGTAACGGCCATCATCGATTGGGCGGGCACGCGCGACATCGGCTTTTCGCACGTCGTCTCGATGGGCGACATGGCCGACATCGATTTCGGCGATGTCCTGGACTATCTGGCCGGCAATGCGGAGAGCCGCGCCATTTTGATCTATATGGAGCAGCTGACGCAGGCGCCTAAGTTTCTATCCGCCGCGCGCCGGGCCGCCCGCGCCAAGCCGGTCATCGTGCTCAAGGCCGGGCGCAACGCCACCGCGGCCAAAGCCGCGACCTCGCACACCGGGGCGCTCGCAGGCTCGGACGCCGCCTATAACGCCATCTTCCGCCGCGCCGGCCTGTTGCGGGTTAAGGAGCTGGGGGAGCTGTTCGAGGCCGCCGAGGTGCTGTCCTCCGCGCCGCGCCTGGCAGGCGAGCGGCTTGCCATTCTCACCAACGGCGGCGGGGCGGGCGTGCTTGCGGCCGACAGCCTCGCTGACGAGGGGGGCGTCTTGGCCGAGCTGTCGCCCGCGACCAAAGAGGCGCTCGATCGCGTGCTGCCGCCCACATGGTCCAAGGCAAATCCCGTCGACATCATCGGCGACGCTAGCCCTGAGCGCTATGCCCGCGCGCTCGATGCCGTTCTCGACGATGCGGCGAGCGACGCCGTCCTCGTCATGAATTGCCCGACCGCGCTCGCCTCCAGCGAGGCGGCGGCCGGCGTCGTGATCGCGGCCGAGCAGAAGCGCTCAGCGGCGCACCGGCCGGCGAAACCGGTGCTCACCAACTGGCTCGGCGATGGCGCGGCAGCACGCAGCCGGGCGTTGTTCTCCGCAGCCGGTATCCCGACGTTCGAGACGCCGGACGCGGCGATCAACGGCTTCATGCAGCTCGTCCACCACAAGCGGGCGCAGGACGAGCTCATGCAGACGCCGGCGTCGCTTCCGGGTGCGCTCCACTTTGATTCTGAGCGCGCCCACGGCATCATTGCTGCGGCGTTGCGCGCCAAGCGCAGTGTCCTGTCCGAGGTCGAGGCCAAGGCGCTGCTGGCGGCCTACGGCGTCCCGGTCGTGCGCACCGAGACGGCGGATGATGCCGACGGCGTGGCGGCCATCGCCGCCGATATCCTGAAGACCAACCGGGCCTGCGTCGTCAAGATTCTCTCCGACGATATCTCGCACAAGTCGGACGTCGGCGGCGTGCGTCTTGCCATCAAGTCCGCCGAGGAGGCGCGCGAGGCGGCGGGCGCGATGCTGGAGAAAGTCCGCGACCTCAAGCCGTCGGCACGCATTCGCGGTTTCACCGTGCAGCCGATGGTCGAACGTCCGCACGCGCACGAGCTGATCATCGGCATGAGCGAGGATCAGACCGTGGGGCCGCTCATGATGTTCGGCGCCGGCGGCACGGCGGTCGAGGCGATCGCCGACACGGCCCATGCGCTGCCCCCGCTGGATATGAAGCTCGCGCGCAAGCTGATGTGCGAGACGCGCATCCACCGTCTGCTGGAAGGTTATCGCGACCAACCGCGGGTGGACTTCGAAGCCATCGCGCTGGCGCTCGTGCGGGTGAGCTACCTCGTCGCGGCGCACGAGGCGATCCGCGAGCTCGATATCAATCCGCTGCTCGCCGACGAGAACGGCTGCGTCGCGCTCGATGCGCGCGTGCGCGTCGCCGACCCCGCGGTGAGCCCGCGCAAGCCGATGGCCGTCCGTCCCTATCCGGTCGAGTGGGAGGCTGAGGACGAGATCGCCGGCATCGGCCGCGTAATGCTGCGCCCCATCCGACCGGAGGACGAGGAGCTCTACGCCCTGTTCTTCTCCAAGCTGACGCCCGACGACATCCGCATGCGCTTCTTCACCGCCAAGCCCGACCTGTCGTTCAAGTTCCTGGCGCGCCTGACCCAGATCGACTACGCGCGGGAGATGGCGTTCGTGGCGATCGCCGCCGAGAGCGGCGAGCTCTTGGGCGTCGCGCGCCTTATCGCCGATCCCGACTACACGCGCGCCGAGTACGGCGTCCTGGTGCGCTCCGACCTCAAGTCCAAGGGGCTCGGATGGCGGCTCATGCAGCACCTGATCGACTACGCGCAGCGGGAGGGGTTGAAGGAGCTCCACGGCGAGGTGCTGGCGAGCAACACCACCATGCTGCGCATGTGCGCGGAGATGGGATTTCACGTCGAGGCGGATCCCGACGACCTGGGGATCCGCAGCGTCCAACTCGAGCTCGGCGCCCGAGCAAAAGAGCGCTCGCGCGCGGATGCGGGGACGTGACCCATGTGATCCGATCCGGTTGATTGGGATCAACGCTCCCTGGGTGAGACCTGCGAAAATGCAGCGTTTCAACGGTAGGAGAGGCGCGGGAATGGGTCGTGGGCAACAGCTGGCAAGGCGGCGCGTCGCATTCGGCTTCGTTGCGGTGGCGCTGGGCTTGAGCGGTGCCACGCTCAGCGCGCTTGCCAAGGAGCCGTGGGAGCTGGTGCTCTCCCAGCAGCTCGACCTGGAGCAGAAGTGCGTGCTGACCGGCACCTACAACGTGCAGGAGTGGCAGCTGGGAAACGAGATGGTGCTCTCGGGCAAGGCGCGCTGCTATGACGGCCGCGAGTTCGACTTCTCGCAGAAGAAGAACCACCTGAAGTTCGACATCAAGGCCTGCGAGCCAACCGTGTGCTGAGGGCGCGGCGATCAGGTATCGGGAGGCGGCGGGCCGGAGGTGTCTTCTTTCTCAGCGTCGGGCCGCTCGCTGTCCTGGATGGCGCGCCAGCTCGCCCCCTCCAGGTCCTCGAACTGGCCCGAGCGCAGCGCCCACAGGAAGGCCGCAAGCCCCAACAGACCTAGGAACAGCGCCGCCGGGATGAGCCATGCGAGCGCCGTCACGGCTGTCTCTCCTGCAGGTGCCCAAGCGCCAGGCGGACGGTGCGCAAGCGCAGGGCGTTGCCGGTGACGGCGATCGAGGAGGCGGACATGGCGAGCGCGGCGATTAGCGGGGTGACGTATCCCGCCATGGCGAGCGGTACGAACAGCGCGTTGTAGCAAAGCGCAATTGCGAAGTTCTGCAGCGACATGGCCCGCGCCCGGCGCGCAACCGCGACCGTCTCCAGGATGGGGCCGAGCCGCCAGCCCTGGAAGATGGCGTCGGCCGCCGTCTGGCTGATGTCGGCGGCGCTCGCCGGCGACAGCGAGGCGTGGCCGGCCGCGAGTGCCGGCGCATCATTCAGGCCGTCGCCGATCATCAGCACCTTGTGGCCGGCCGCGCTCAACGCATGCAGCCGCGCGATCTTGCCGTCGGGGCGCACGCCGGCGCGCCACGTATCGATGCCGGCCGCGGTTGCTGCCGCCGCGACGGCCTGCGGCCGGTCGCCGGAGAGGAGCTCGACGGCATAGCCGGCGTTGCGCAGTCTGGCGACGACGCTTTGTGCGTCCGACCTCAGCGCGTCCTCGAAATGGAACGGTACGGGCCCCCCGGCGCCCTTGCGGTACCAAAGCGTTGCGGCGTCATCCGTGGAGTCCTGATCGACACCGACCCACGCCGCCGAGCCCAGCCGCTCTTCGCAGCGCGGTGTCTCGACGACGAGCCCGCAGCCAGCCACCTCGCGCACGTTAACGCGCCACCCCGGCATGAGGCCGCGGGTCTTTGCCGCGTCGACGATCGCTCTGGAGTAGGGATGCCGGCTGTGCACCGCCAGTGCCGCGGCCTCTTTGAGCACGCCGGTGTCGATGGCCTGGGGATCGATGAGCCGTGGCGTGCCGAGCGTCAGCGTGCCAGTCTTATCGAAAACGATGGTGTCGGTCTCGGCCAGCCGCTCCAATGCGTCAGGCGCCTTGACGATCACGCCCTTGGCGAACAGCCGCCCGGTGGCCGCCATCTGCACGGCCGGAACGGCGAGCGCCAGCGCGCACGGGCAGGTGATGATCAGCACGGCGATGGCGTAGGTGAGCGATTGCTCCCAGCCGGCGCCGGCGAGCATCCAGCCGAGGAAGGTCGCGGCGCCCAGGATGTGCACGGCCGGCGCATAGACCCCAGCCGCGCGGTCGGCGAGGCGCACGTAGCGGCCGCGGCCCTGCTCGGCCGCCTGCATCAGGCGCGCGATCTCGGCGATCAGCGTGCCCTCGTCGGTCGCGGTCGCCTCCACCTCGATGGGCGTCGTTATGTTGACGGTGCCGGCGTGCACGGTCGCGTCGGCGCGCACCAGGCGCGGGACGGTCTCGCCGGTGATGAGGCTCTCCTCGATCTCGCTCGTTCCCGAGACGACCCGCCCATCGACCGGAATGCGCTCGCCCGCCGCCACCAGCACGCGCATGCCGGCATGAAGCGCGCGCGCCAGCATGCGGCGCGGTCGTCCGTCGGCGCCGATCACCGTCGCCGACAAGGCCTTGAGACCTAGAAGGTTCTCGGCCGCGCCCTTGGCCCTCACGCGCACGGTCTCGTCGAGGTAGCGCCCGATCAGCAGGAAGAAGGTGAGCATGATGGCGGCGTCGAAGTAGACCTGATCGCCGCCGCGCAGGGTCTGGAACAGGCTCATGGCGGAGGCGAGAACGATGCCGAGCGAGATCGGCACGTCCATGTTGAGGCGGCCCGCCCGCAGCGCGCCGAGCGCGGAGCGGAAGAACGGCTGGCCCGCATAGACGATCGCCGGCAACGCGATCAGCGCCGACAGCCAATGGAAGAGCGCGGCGGCCGAGCGGTCCATGTCGCTGGCAAGCCCCGCCCAAACCGACACCGACAGCAGCATCACGTTGGCGGCGGCAAAACCGGCAACGCCCAGACGGCGCAAGAGGTCGGCGGCGCGGACGCCGGCGGCCTCGTCGGGCGTGTAGGTGGCTTCCGCTGCATGGAAGCCCGCGTGCTCCAGAGCAGCGACCAGGTGCTCGGGATCGGTTTGGGCAGCATCATAACGGGCGCTCACGCGCTTGGCCGAAAGATTGGCGCGCGCGCGTTCGACGCCGGGCGACGCCAGCAAGGCCTTCTCCACCGCGGCCATGCAGCTGCCGCAGCGCATGTTCTCGACGATCAAGGTGACGTTCTGCGGGGCGGCGACGGGCTGCAGGTGAGCGGTGCCGGACTCACGCCCGCCGACGACCCTCAGCTGGGGCTTCAGGGTTTGATCCATAGCCGCCGCCTCGCCTCATAGAGGGCCGTGTCCTGCTCGCCGCGAGACGCTTGCAGGTCGACCGTCCACCAGCCGGACTCGAAGCCCGAGACATCTGCCTCGTACGTGTCGGGCCCCGTCTGCGTCAGGTAGAGCTTCTGGTCGAAGCGGTCGGTTGCCGGGCGCTGCAACTCGGCGGTGACGCTCAGTCCCGAAACGCCGCCGCCGGCCGCGTCGGTCAGCGAGAGGCGCAAGCGCCTCGTCTCGGCCACGTAGTCGAGACGGCCGTGCCAGCCGAGGCGCGCTTGCGCAGCCGCGGCCGCGATGCGCTCGTTGTAGGCCAGCCCCTTGCGGTAGGCGTCGTCGGTGTCGAGACCGCCGAAGGTCGACTCAGCCTTGTAGATCATGACGCCGTTGACAGCGAACACGATCAGGAAGAAGCCGATGAAGGCGAACAACACGTGGCGGCCAGTCAAGGCGCGTTCGCCGGTGCGGTGCTGACTAGTCATGATTGGGCCCCATGAACGTCGCCTCGTGATAGGTGCGGCTGCCGTCGGCCAAATCGGTAATCACGAACTGGAACGGCGTCGAGGCGCCCTTGAGATCGTCGCGCTCGTCCTTGGGGATGGTGACGTGCACCTTGAGCGCGCGCAGGTTGTCGGTGACGACGTCGATTCCCGCAGCGTTGTCGGTGAAGCCGACGATCGACAGTCTGGCGTCCGCGAGGCCTTCCGTCGACAACTGGAACGTGCGCTTCTGGTGCAGCTTGTTGAGGATCTTGACGGTGTAGCCGTTGCGCAAGCCGCCGTCGGTGAGCTCCACGTAGAGCGGCTGGCGGTCGTGCAGAACGTTGATCTCCAGCACGGTCCGGTTGAGCCACGCCCACAGCATGATGGCGGCGACCAGCGCCATGGCGGCCGAGTAGAGGATCGTGCGCGGCCGGATGAGGCGCAACGGCGCCCGGTCGTGGTGCGATGCGGCATCGAGGTTCTTGAAGGTGTCGTAGGCGATGAGGCCGCGGGGCCGCTCGACGCGGTCCATGATCTCGTCGCACGCGTCGATGCACAGCGCGCACTGGATGCATTCGAGCTGCACGCCGTCGCGAATATCGATGCCCATGGGGCAGACGGCGACGCAGGCCTTGCAGTCGATGCAGTCGCCCCGGCCCTCCCACGTCTGTCCCTTCTTGTGGGGCCCGCGCGGCTCGCCGCGGTAGCCGAGATACGAGATCAGCAGTGAGTCACGATCGAACATTGCGCCCTGGATGCGCGGCCAGGGGCACATATAGATGCAGACCTGCTCGCGGGCGATGCCGCCCAACAAATACGTTGTGCCGGTGAACAGGCCGAGGAAGACGTAGGCGACGATGGGGGCCTCGCCGTCCATCAGCTCGGCAGCAAGCGTCGGCGCGTCGCGGAAATAGAACACGAGCGCGCCGCCCGTGGCGACCGCCACCAGCATCCACGAGATGTGGGTTGCGGTCTTCTTCCAGATCTTCTCGAAGGTCCAGCGGCTGTTGTCGAGCCTTATGCGGGCGTTGCGATCGCCCTGCCAGAAGCGCTCCACGACGATCATCAGATCGGTCCACACCGTCTGCGGGCAGGTATACCCGCACCACATGCGGCCGGCGATCGAGGTGACGAGGAAGAGCCCGAGCGCCGACAGGATCAACAGGCCCGTGATGAAGTAGAGCTCCTGCGCCCAGATCTCGATGGGGCCGAAGAACAGCCGCTGATTGGCGAAATCCAAGAGGAAGGCTTGGTTCGGCAGGTTGGGCCCGCGGTCCCAGCGGATCCAGGGCAGCGCGTAGTAGATGCCGAGCGTGACCGCCATCACCGCCCACTTGACCTTGCGGAACGTCCCGTGCGCGAGCTTGGGGTAAATCTTCTGGCGCACGGCGTAGGCTTCGCGCGCCAGCTTCGACGCGACCGCCGTGACGTCGATCCGCTCGATACCGGGCGCGGCCTCGGCCGGTGCGGTCTCCGGCAGGAAATCAGCGGCGCGTTTGATCGTGGTCATGCAGGGCTCCGGCGAGCACTCGCGGTACTCGTCCTTTACGCTAGCAGATGCGGGCCCAGGGTGCGATGAGGCCGGCTATTTGCCGCCGCCCAGGGCGTGCACATAGACCGTTAGCATCTTGATGGTCACGGGATCGAGGCGCCCGGCCCAATAGGGCATCACCCCGCCGCGCCCCGTCTGGATCGTCTTCTCGATGTCGGCGGCCTTGCCGCCGTAGAGCCAGATGCCGTCGGTCAAATTGGGCGCACCAAGGTCTTGGTTGCCCTTGCCGTCCTCGCCGTGGCAGGCGGCGCAATTCTCGGCAAATAGCGCAGCGCCCCGCCCGGCGGCGGCCTCGTCGGTCGCGTGTCCCGAGAGCGACAGGACGTACTGCGCGGTGTCCTTGATCTGGGCGGGCTGCAAGATCCCATCCAGTCCGAACCGCGGCATCGCCATTTCGCGCGTCTCGGGATCGCCGGAGCGGATCCCGTGCATGATCGTCTGGTGAATGGCATCGGGGCTGCCGCCCCAGAGCCAGTCGTCATCGTTGAGGTTGGGGTAGCCGACCGCGCCTTGCGCGCCCTTGCCGTGGCAGGGGCCGCAGTTGTCGCCGAACACGGCCGCACCACCCGCCATCACGAACGGCATGAGCTCCTGGTTCTTCTCGATCTCCGCGAGCGGGGTCGCCGCGATCTGATCGAAATACTTGGCTTGATCGGCCTTGGCGGCGGCGACCTGCTTGGCGACCTCGCCGCGCTGCGAGTAGCCGAGCATGCCCCTGGTGTAGCCCGATAGCGTCGGCCAGGCGGGATAGACCGCCCAATAGCCGACCGACCAGACGACGGTCGCGTAGAAGACCCAGACCCACCACCTGGGCAGAGGCTTGTTCAGCTCCTTGAGGTCGCCGTCCCAGACGTGGCCGGTGGTCTCGACGCCGGTGACCTGATCAATCTCTTTCTCGCTCATGACCGGTCTCCGTCCTCCGGCTTGTCGTCTTCCTCATCCTCGAGCGGCAGCTTGGCCGCCTCGTCGAATTTCTTCTTGTTGCCGGGCCAGAACACGTAGAGGAGGACGGCGGCGAACAGCGCGATGAACAAGATCAGCGCGGCGATCTGGGTAAATACCGTTACGGCGTGGTGCGTCATCGCGTGTGCGCCTTTTAGCGAAGGTTGGGACCCGCGGCATCGAAATCGGCGAAGTCGACGAGCGTGCCGAGCATTTGCAGGTAGGCGATGAGTGCGTCGAGCTCGCTCGGCTCGGTGCCCTGGGCGCCGTCGAACTTGCGCACGGGCGCCTTGGGATAGCGCGCTACCAGCTCTTTCGCCTCCTTGGTGTCGGGCGAGATCTGCGCCACGACATCGGCTGGCGCCTTGGCGATCATCTCATCGGTGTAGGGGACGCCCGTGATGCGCAGAGCTTGCATGCGCTGTCCGATGTCGCCGTAGTCGAGCTTCCTTTGCGCGAGAAACGGGTAGCCCGGCATCACCGATTCCGGCACCACCGAGCGCGGGCTGTGCATGTGCTCCACGTGCCAATTGTCCGAGTACTTGCCGCCGACGCGGGCGAGATCGGGCCCGGTGCGCTTCGAGCCCCATTGGAAGGGATGATCGTACATGCTCTCCGCGGCCAGGCTGTAGTGGCCGTAGCGCTCGACCTCGTCGCGCAAGCTACGGATCATCTGGCTGTGGCAATTGTAGCAGCCCTCGCGCAGGTAGATGTCGCGCCCGGCCAGCTCCAGCGGCGCGTAGGGGCGCATGCCCTGCACCTTCTCGATGGTGGAGTTCAAGAGGAACAGGGGCGCGATCTCGACAAGGCCTCCGATGGCGACGACGACCAGGATGGCGATCAGCAGCACCATCGAGTTCTTTTCTAAAAATCCGTGGTTCATGACCGCCCCCTCACTCAGCCGGCACTGCGGCCGCACCCGGCCGCAGCTCGGGCGCCGCCGCCGAGCTCGGTTGCTCGGCCAGATCGACGGATGCGTCTCCGCGGATGGTGCGCCAGACGTTGATGGCCATGAGGATCCCGCCCAGCAGGAACAGGACGCCGCCCGTGGCGCGGATGACGTAGGGCCAATGCATGGCCTCCACGGTCTCCACGAACGAGTACTTGAGGAAGCCCAGCTTGTCGTAGGCGCGCCACATCAGACCCTGCATGACGCCCGACACCCACATCGAGGACACGTAGAGGACGAGACCGATGGTCGCGACCCAGAAGTGCCATTCGACGAGGCGCAGCGAGTAGAGACCGCGCCGCTTCCACAGCCACGGCACCAGGCAGTAGATGGCGCCGAAGGAGACCATGCCGACCCAGCCGAGCGCGCCCGAATGCACGTGCCCGATGGTCCAGTCGGTGTAATGCGACAGCGAGTTGACCGACTTGATCGACATGAGCGGCCCTTCGAACGTCGACATGCCGTAGAAGGCGACGGAGACGACGAGCAGCCGCACGACGGGGTCGGTACGTAGCCGGTCCCATGCGCCCGACAGCGTCATCAGGCCGTTGATCATGCCGCCCCAGGACGGCATCCAGAGCATGATGGAGAACGTCATGCCGAGCGTCTGCGCCCAGTCGGGCAGCGCGGTGTAGTGCAAGTGATGCG
>CAYUBZ010000010.1:0-11968 GCA_964443205.1 uncultured Hyphomicrobium sp.
CGCGCTCTAGACCTAAGCCTTCACCGCGACGTTCACCGTCTGCGCCGCGCCGGAGCTGGCGCCGGCCTGATCGACCACGACCACGTCGAAGCTCGCGTGGGGAATATCCGTGCCGTCGTGACAGAAGAGCACGCTGCCCTGCTCGAGGTCGGCCTGCGTGAACGTCTCGACCGGCCGCGCCGGATCGCTCGCAAGCGTCACGAAGCCGTGCATGGCCCTCGACACGGTGAACGTCAGGTGCTGCGCCTCGTCGTCGGGGTCGAGCGCGCTCAAGTCCTGCAAGGTGATGCGCACGGCCTTGCCCTTGTCGACCTCCAGATCGAGGTCGCCGCCGATCGTCGGCGGCACATTGCGCACCTCGGCGCTCAGGTTTGCCCCCAGCTCCATGGCAAGCCGCCCGTACTGCACGTTGCCCGCGACCGAGCCGGTGCCGCGAATGGTGATCAGCTGCTTGACGAAGACCTCGCCCTGCAGGGTGCCGTGCACGTCGGCGTCCCCGACCACGACCGTGCCGAAGCAGCGGCCGCCCGGCCGCACGATGAGCTGGTCGCCCGCGACCGAACCTTCGACGTATCCAAAGACCTCGATGCGGCCGCCGTTGCGGACGTCGCCCTTGAGGAACGTGTCTCCACTTATGATGAGAACACGAGAACTATCGCCCACAGCCCTGCCTCATTTCCTCAACCCACCCACGGGTTAGAATGGAGCACGATTATGCCAGCGTCTAGGCTGTGGCGCGCCCGATTGAGCCTGACAATGGCTGCAAATCGCCCCATGCGCTACCTGCCGGACACACCGCACCCTCAATCCACAGGGGCGGGCGCCGGACCCGCTTGTGATCCCCGGAAAGGAAAGGCAGCTTAAGCGCTCTCCAGACGAACATGGCCCTCTACATGGGCCCTCTAGGAGGATGAGATGTCGAAGTTGCTGCGATATTGCGGCATGTTGGCTGCCACCGCCAGCCTAGCCGCCCTGATGCCGGCCGCTTCCCGTGCCGAGGAGTGCAAGGACTTTGCCGCCGTCGGCAGCGGCATCAACGAAACCGTCGCCGCGTTTATGGCGAAGCAGGGCGCGGTCAACGTCGCGGAGAACCGGGACTGGACGGTGCAAGGCGAGGCCAAGGTGGTCGGCTGCAAGGCCGCGGGCACCTTCGGCACCGAGTGCACGGCGCGCATACATGCCTGCAGGAAGCCCCACTGACGCACTCGCGCTGCGCGACCTCGATCCCCGCCGGAACGGCCGGACGTTCCGCCGCCGCGCTCTGAACCGCTGTGGGCATCACGCGGCCAATCGCGGCGGGATTGAGTGTGTCCAGCAAGAAATTGCATTGCCCACAAAAAACCTCTTGATCGTGGCAATGTCGCCACATATGCTCTGACCACAGCACAAGTGTTGAGTGGTCCCCCCGTGCTCACTTCGGTCGAGTCGCAGAGCCCTGTTGCCCCACGCGAGGCCCAGGATGCCGCCGATGCTCCGGCGTCCGCCGGGCAGGGCGGCGAATTGCGCACGCTTGCACCGGGCGAGATTCTCTTCCGCGAAGGCGACGCGCGCAGCCACGTGTTCCGCGTCGAGAAAGGCGCCCTCTGCCTCTACCGGAGCCTGCCCGGCGGCGTGCAGGACGTTCTCGAGTTCGCCTTCCCCGGCGATCTCGTAGGGCTCGGCTATCTCGACAACCACGTGGCCGCCGCCCAGGCCAGCATCGAGACGTCGCTCAGCTGCCTTCCCAGATCCGCGCTCGATCCTGGCACCGACACCGGCGCGCGCGCCCGCCTGACCGCGGCCATCGAGCGAGAGGTCGCCTTCCTCGACGAGTCGCTGGTGCGCCGGGAGTCCCTGGGGCCCGTGCGGCGTGTGGCGGCGCTGTTCGTCACCTTGTCGCGCTACAATGCCTACGAAGGGCGCGACCCCAGCCTCGTCACCGATTCCCTCAAGTGCGGCGTCGTTGCCGGCTACCTGAACATGACCGTCGACCAGCTTGCCGCCCAACTTGCCGAGCTGGAGCGCCGCGGGCTCATCGAGCCCTGCGAGAGAGGATTGCGGCTCAAGAACCTCGACGCGCTCGAGCGGCTCGCCGACGACGCAGCCTGAGAACGCAGACGCGGCGCGCCGACGTACCAAGCTTCCTCCAAGAATGCCATCCAAGCGCGGGATCGATCGCATGCAGCTGAAGCCCGGTCTCGTCGGCACGGCGACGTTGGTGGTGGGCGAGGAGCACACGGCGCCGCATTTGGGAAGCGGGCGCGCGCCGGTGCTCGCCAGCCCCATCATGATCGCACTCATGGAAGCCGCCGCCGTCGATTGCGTCGAGCGGCTGCTGCCCGACGGACAAGAAAGCCTCGGCGTGCGCGTCGAGGTGGAGCACACTGCGCCCACGCCCGTGGGGCTCGGCGTGACGGCGACGGCCGAGCTCAAAGAAGTAAATGGGCGCCGCCTCTCTTTTGACGTCGAGGCGCGCGACGATCGCGAGGTCATCGGCAAAGGCCGGCATACGCGCGTTATCGTCGACACCGAGCGATTCCGCTCCAAGGTGCGGGCAAAGGCCGCCGCCGATGGCTGAACTGCAATCTGGCCGAGCCACACAATGGAAAAATTTTAAAGTTTCGGGCCCATTCTCCTTGCGATGGGATAGCAATTCTCCGCACAATGTTGGAGAATCAAGCAATAAGCCTGTCTAGGCAGCCTCTGGGAGATCCACCATGCGCGCGATCCAGGCAACGCTCTTCGTCGCCGCCGCACTGTTGTGCGGCTCGCAACCCCTCTATGCCGCGCCCCCGGTCGATGAGCCGGATCCGCAGGCAGCGGCTCCACAAGAATCGATGGGACCGGCTTCGCCGCCCACCGCCCAGAAGGAGTGTCCGGGCAACCCCGATCCGCTCGGCGTCTCGCGCGTCGTCGAGATCGACACCACGGACGGACCGGGCTTCGGTTTCCAGCACTACAAGTTCTACGACTTCCTGCAGCCCAAAGAGGTGGTGCTGACCTTCGACGACGGTCCGCTGCCCGGCCGCACCACCGCCGTCCTGGCGGCGCTCGATGCGGAGTGCACCAAGGCCACGTTCTTCTCGGTCGGCAAGGTTGCCGCCGGGTACCCTGAGATCCTGCACAAGGTGGCACAGTCGGGCCATACGATCGGCGCCCACACCGTCACCCACAAGGATCTCTCCAAGATGCCGATCCAGGAGGCGAAGGACGAGATCGAGAAGTCGATCAGCATCATCCACCGCGCGGTCGGGGGTCCCACGGCGCCCTTCTTCCGTTTCCCCTTCCTCAGGGCTTCGCCGGAAACTCTGAAGTACCTCGCCAGCCGCAACATCGCCGTCTTCTCGACCGACATCGACAGCTTCGACTTCAAGCGCTGGACGCCCGACAAGCTCACCGCGCACATCATGAAGCTGTTGGACAAGCGCGGCAAAGGCATCATCCTGATGCACGACATCCAGCCGCACACGGCCAAGGCGCTGCCGGGGCTGCTGAAGGAGCTCAAGGCCAAGGGCTACAAGGTCGTGCAGCTCACCGCCAAAGAGCCCGTGAAGACGCTTCCCGAGTACGACGCGCTGATCGCCAAGGACATGCAGGGCATGCCGACCGCGCTGTCGGACCGGCCGATGAACAGCGTCGTGCGCACGATCAGCGGCCAGTGAGAACGAGCGGCCTCTGAGCTTGCGCGTCTGTTGCGGCGAGGTTGTGCGGTTGGCGAGCCTGTAAAAGGTCGAAATCGTCACCATGCGTCGATCAGGATCGCTCATCGCGTTGCTCGTGGCGCTGCCGGGACTTAGCGCCGCAACGGCTGCCCATAGTCAGACCTGCACGGCGGACGACTTTGCCGCGGCCGTCGACCGCTCCGGCGCCGCCTTGCGGGCGTTCAACGCCGAAGCGCTGCCCAAGCTCAAGGCCAAGCTCAAGCAGCTCCAGGACAAGCGCGGCAGTGACGAGGCCGGCTTCGAAGAGCGCGTGCTCGGCTCCATCCGCGACAAGCGGATGGCGAAGCTCGATACCGACGCCGAGGACCTGATCCTCAAAATCGATACGCTCGGACGCCCGCCCGCCGACAAGCCGCCGGACTGCTCGCAGCTCACAGAGCTCGATGCCGCGGGTTTGGAGCTGCTGGCGGTGATGAAGGCGAAGTCCGCCTACACGCTGTCCAAGCTCGATGCCGCACTTGCCGAGGGCGCGGCGGCGCCGAAATCGGCCGAGAAGGCACCAGCGCGCACCGACGGCGAGTCCAAGGTGGCGCGGTCGGCGCCCCCGCCGGCCGAGGCGGCGCCGCCCAAGCCCGGCCGCAAATCCGGTGCGCCGCCCTGGGACACCAAGACCGAGACACATCCCGAGCCGCCCGTCGTGATGGCGCCGCTGCCGTTGCCCGGCCCCGGAGGCGAGCCGCAAACCGGCTACACCATCGACGAGATCCAGGAGATCACGCGGGGCTTCTTCGGCACGATCTCGACGAGCCTGGCGAGCGTCTTGGAATACGCGTTCAGCACCTCGGGGCGGCCCGACGGCTATGTGCTGGGGCAGGAAGGCGGCGGCGCCTTTCTCGCAGGCGTCCGCTACGGAAGCGGCACGCTCTTTATGCGCACCGGCGGCACCGAGAAGGTCTATTGGCACGGTCCCTCGATCGGCACCGATTTCGGAGCCGCCGGCTCGCGCACCATGTTCCTGATCTATAACCTGCGCGAGCCCACCCAGCTCTTCCGCGGGTTCACCGGCATCGACGGCTCTGCCTATTTCGTGGGCGGGGTGGGAATCACCTTCCTCAAGGGCGGCGACGTCCTCATGGCGCCGATCCGCTCAGGGCTCGGGTTCCGGATCGGCGCGAACCTGGGCTACATCCGCTTCACGCCGCGGGCGACGTGGAATCCATTCTGAGGATTCACCAGGCCCCGTAGTAGCCGCCGCCATACTGCTGGCGACGGGCCCGCCGTTTGCGAGGATAGGGCTGATAGACGGGCGGCTGGGCCGCGAAGAACCCGAACGGCGAGTACGACGGCTCGCGGTAGCGGCGGCGCGCGGGGCGCTCGGCGACGGCCGGCGAATAGGGCGGCGTCCCGTCGACGACGATTCTCGTCAGCTTCTTTCCGTGCTTCTCAACGAGGTGGTAGAAGGTCTTCGCGTTCCTGGTGTGGAGCCGCACACACCCGTGCGACGCAGGACGGCCAAGACTGCCGGTCGCGTGGGTCCCGTGCGTGGCAACGCCCCGGTTGAAGAACACCGAGTATGGCATTGGAGACCAGTGGTACTGCTTGGAGTAGTGCATCCGCGACGTATAGTTCACGCTGAAGGTCCCGGTGGGGGTCGTGTAGCCGCCGCGCGCCGACGAGATTTTCCAAGGGCCGTACTCCTCGCCCGTGGAGGCGTCCCTCACCGTCATGCTTTGCGTCGTCAGGTTGATGTGGGCGAACAGCGTGGGCTCCGGCCGCTCCAGCGGCTTCCCCTCGACCACCGCCTCGGGCAGCTCCTCGACAACCGCGGCTGACAGGGCCGTGTCCGTAGCAAGATGCCCGCCGGGCTGGAGGGCCTCCTGCTCGATCGGCGCGGTCGCTGCGATGCCTTGCGTCGGGGAGCTGGCGTCGTCCTGGTGCGCCCCTATCACGGGGCTGCCCATCTCGGTTGCCGCGAGCACTGTGGGCGGCTCGGCCGACGCTGAGGAGACGATTAGACTAGCGGCGGCAACGGCACACAGAACACGGACAACACTCATCGCTCCAAAACTCCCATCTCTCACTGCAATGCGACCGAACGCTGGCAGATTACACGCCCGACTGATGCCGAAAGCTTAACGGCGGTGCTATTTTAGCCCAGCGCGCAATGCGCAATTCCAAGCGCGTCACCATCCCATGCGTGCGGCGCGGCTGCAACTCGCAATGCCCCATGGCGGCGCGCGCGCCCGCGTTTCTACTGGCGTTGTCGCCCGTTTGCCGCATGCGATCGTTATGAGCATTGTCATGGCGGGCGGCATCGCATCGTCCGCGCGTTCCGGCTCGAAATCGATCAGGTTTTCAACGTATTCGAGGCGTGCGCGGCCTGCCGGCAGGGCGCATGCCGCCGGGCGGCGGACGCTGTTGCTCAATTGCCAAACAGCATCTGAAACAGCGACTTCGGCTTCGACCGGCGCCGCTCGCGGCGATCATACTGCGAGGAATCGAGCTGCCCCCACGGCGACCACCCGCCGCCGCCTGCGGTGCTCGTGTAGCGCTGCGTGTCGCGTGGCCTGGCCGTGCGCAGGACGAACTCGTCGGTGGCGCCATCGACGCTTGCCACCACCACGCGGTCGTCCTGCCACGTCCAGTTTGCGACCTTCTTGCCCTGGCGATGCGGCTCGATCGCGATCACGGTGTTGGTCTCGAGGTCGAGGATCGCCACCTGCTCGACCTCTTCGGGGCCCACGCGGCCCGGCACCACGCCGCCGTAGAAGCGCAGCGTCGCGATACCGGAAAGCGGCGGCGGCTTGATCTCCCACTCGAGCAGCCGCGGCTGCCCCTCACCGGCCATCTCCAGCGGAATGCGCAGCCGCCTGAACTGATCGCTCACGGCAAAGAAACGGCCCCCCCGCGACACCACCCGCCATTTGTCGATGCCGAGGCCGGGGATCTCCTGGTCCTCCTCATCGCCCAAATCGGCGCCCAGCCGCTGCAGGCCGTCGGACGCGAGCTTCAGGCCGGGCTTGGCCGCGAGCGCCCGCTTGAAATCGGCAACGGCGAGATCCGTGCGCCCCTGCGCTTCCTCGATCTCGCCTTTGGCCCACAGCGCCTCGGCCCCTTCCGGATCCAGCTTCAGCGCCGTCTCCGCGTCCTTGACGCCCACATCGGTCTGGCCGCTCAGCTTGTAGACGACGGCGCGGTAGGCGAAGGCGAGACCCAAACGCGGGTCCAGCTCGATGGCGCGGTTGAGATCGGCGAAGGCCTGCTCGTAGGATTGCGCCAACCCGTTGGCAAGGCCGCGCGCCGCGTATCCGCGCGCCGAGCGGGGATCGAGCTCGATCACGTGGGAGAAATCCTTGAGGGCCGATCCCATGTTGTCGGTCCCCAGATAGGCACGACCGCGCAGCAGATAGAGCTCCGCGTTGCCGACGTCGAAGGCGATGGCCCGCGACAGATCCTCGATCGCATCCTGATGGCGGCCGATGTCGAGCTTGGCCTCCGCGCGGCTGCGGTAGGCGGCGGCAAAGCGCGGATCGGCCGTGACCGCGCGCGTGAAATCGCGAATGGCGGCGTGCGGCCGTCCGACCGCAAGGTGAACCCGCCCGCGCCCCGCCAGCGGGGCGGCCGCTTGCGGCATGAGACGGATGGCGCGCGTGTAGTCGCGAATGGCCTGGTCGCTGTGGCCGACTTGCGAGTAGGCGCCGGCGCGGTTGCCGAGCGCAGCGGCATAGCCCGGCGCCAGCACGATCGCCCGATTGAAGTCCTTGATGGCCTCCTCGGGGTATCCAAGGGCGAGGAGCAGGCTGCCGCGATTGTTGTAGATCGCCGCATACTCGGGAAAGAGCTGGGCGGCGCGATTGAAGTCGTCGATGGCGAGCTTGGTCTGGCCGAGCCGCGCGTAGGCGACGGCGCGATCGTTGAGAATGGTGGCGCGGCGGTCGTTGGTGAGCGTGGTGTCGCTCAACGCCGCGGTATAGTCGACCACGGCGCGCCCGCTGTCGCCGCGCACGAGGGCGGCCGCCGCCTCCTGCGCTTTCTCCGCGGAGCTCGCGGCGGCGGCAAGAGCGGCACCGCCTGGAGCCGACATCAGCACCACGACCAGGGCAAGCCTGCGCAGCATCGCTATCTTGTCTCCCGCATGCGTCATTCCCCCCCGCGGCGACGGGCGGGCCGCCACGACTCCAGCATAGGCCATCCGGCGCCCATTGTGCCCCCGAATCACGTCCACGCCCATCCGTTCCTCCCGGTCGCCGAGGCCATCTAAAGCTCCCGCTCCGCGCCGCGCCGCAGCCGCTGCAGCACCTCCGGCAACCGCTCGGGCAAGTCCTCGGCGATGAGCCCGGGACCCACGATATCGGCCGTCTCTCCATGCAGCCACACCGCGGCGCAGGCCGCCTCGAAGACCGGCATCCGCTGCGCCAACAGGCCCGCCACGAAGCCGCCGAGCACGTCGCCGGCGCCGGCCGTCGCCAGCCAGGGCGGTGCATTCTCGTTGATCGCCGCCCTCCCATCGGGCGCGGCAATGACCGTGTCGGGTCCTTTGAGGATGACCACTGCGTCCATGCGCGCAGCCGCCGCCCGGGCGCGCACGAGCTTGGAGCCATCCGACAGATCGGGGAACAGCCGATGAAACTCACCCTCGTGCGGTGTGAGCACGACCGCGCGCTCCGCGGTGCGGACGATGGCGCTTGCCAGCGCCTCGGGGTCCTCCGCGAAGGAGGTGAGGGCGTCCGCGTCGAGGACGGTGGCCGCGCCGGAGTTCAGCGCCGCCTCGACCAGCTCGCACGTCTCCTCAGCCACGCCCAGCGCCGGCCCGAGCAGGACCGCGTTCTTGCGCCGGTCGTCGAGGATCGTGGCAAGGCCGTCCGCGCCCTCCAAGGGCAGAAGCATGATCGCGGTGAGGTGGGCCGCGTTCACGAAGAGCGCGTCGAGCGGACTGGCGACCGTGACCAGACCCGCACCCACGCGCAGCGCGCCGCGGGCGCCCATGCGGGCGGCGCCCGTGTGCGCCAGCTCGCCCGACACCACGAGCGCGTGGCCGCGGTCGTACTTGTGCCCGGTAGGGTTCGCGTGCGGCAGGACCGGCAGCCACAGAGCGACACCGTTGGCCCAGGTTTGCGGTTTGATCTCGTCAAGTACCGTCTCCGGAATACCGATGTCGGCCACGCTGACGCGCCCGCACAACGCGCGGCCCGTCATCAGCAGGTGCGCCGGCTTGCGGCGGAAGAACGTCACGGTCCGGTCGGCGTGCACGACCGGGCCCGTCGCGACGCCCGTGTTGCCGTCGAGTCCGCTGGGGACGTCGACGGCGAGGATCTTGGCGCCCGAGCTGCCCATCGCCTCGACGACGGTGGCCGCCGTGCCGTCGAGCGGCCGCGAGAGGCCGGCACCGAACAGCGCGTCGACGATGACGCTCGCCCCCTCGAGCGAGGCGAACGCCAGCGGATCGACCTTGCCGGTCCAACGCCGCGCCATGACCGCGGCATCGCCCTGCAGGGCATCGCGCGGCCCCAGCAGCGCCACGTCGGCTGCAAAGCCGGCTTCCACGAGATGCCGGGCGGCGACAAAGCCGTCCCCCCCGTTGTTGCCGGGGCCGCACAGAACCGCCACGCGGGCGCCGCGGCCGGTCATTTTGGCGACCTCGGCGGCGACCGCCCGCCCCGCGCTCTCCATCAGCGCGAGGCTGTCCACGCCGGCCGCGACCGCCAAGCGGTCGGCGCGGCCCATCTCCTCGCTCGTCAGCAGCTCCAATCCGGACACGGGCAGCCTCGTCCCTCTGGTTACACGGCTCTGGACTGCCGCCCGAAAACGCTCATAAGGGCGGCAGGGACTCTTTAAATGCCTAATTTATAAGCAAATTGCCCCATTCCTAAGCACGCAGCAGACGCAGACGAGCGCACCGCCCCCCGGCGGCATGGGCAAGGTATTGGATTCGCAGTTGAATATTTCTCCTCAGCAGTTGGCATAGGGCATGCTAACCCTTTGGCCGTCCGGACATTCTACCTACCCTTGCAGTAACAATAGAAACGCGGAGGACCCAAGGGGTCATGAAGAAGATTGAGGCGATCATCAAACCATTCAAACTCGACGAGGTGAAGGAAGCCCTGCAGGAAATCGGACTACAGGGGATCACCGTGCTCGAGGCGAAGGGCTTTGGTCGCCAGAAGGGTCATACGGAGCTGTATCGGGGTGCCGAGTACGTGGTCGATTTTTTGCCAAAGGTGAAGATCGAGGTCGTGCTGCCCGACGAAATGCTCGACAAGGCGGTCGATGCCATTCAAAAGGCCGCCAAGACCGGCCGCATCGGTGATGGGAAAATCTTCATTTCGGCAATTGACGATGCGATCCGTATTCGCACCGGTGAGACGGGCGCGAACGCCATCTAGGGTGGCATTTCCGGACGGGGATGCAGGCGCCCCCTCACGCAAATTCGTCGAGCGGGCAAGACTAGGTACAGGGGAGTTTCATGACAAACGCTAGCGATGTCCTGAAAATGATCAAGGACAAGGACGTCAAGTTCGTGGATCTCAGGTTCACGGACACCAAGGGCAAGATGCAGCATGTGACGGCTGAGGCAAGCTGCGTCGACGAGGGGACTTTCGCGGACGGCTTCGCCTTCGACGGCTCCTCGATCGCCGGCTGGAAGGGGATCGAGGCCTCCGACATGCTGCTGGTGCCGGATCCGGCGTCCGCGCATCTCGACCCGTTCTTCGCGCAATCGACGGTGGCGCTGTTCTGCGACGTGCGCGAGCCGACAACCGGCCACCCCTACGAGCGCGACCCGCGCGGCATCGCCAAGAAGTCGATCGCCTACATGGCGTCGCTGGGCATCGGGGACGAGGTTTATTTCGGTCCGGAAGCGGAGTTCTTCATTTTCGACGACGTTCGCTTCACCACCGAACCAACCAACATGTCCTACAAGATCGACTCCATGGAGTTCCCTTCGAACGCGGGCACCGAGTACGAGATGGGCAACCTCGGCCACCGGCCGCGCACCAAAGGGGGATACTTCCCGGTGCCGCCGGTGGACAGCTGCCAGGACATCCGTTCCGAGATGCTTTCAGTCATGACCGAGATGGGCGTCACGACGGAGAAGCACCATCACGAGGTGGGCGCCGCCCAGCACGAGCTCGGCATCAAGTTCGGGCCTATGGTGCGGATGGCCGACAACCTGCAGATCTACAAGTACGTCGTGCACATGGTCTCGCAGGCGTACGGCAAGACGGCGTGCTTCATGCCCAAGCCCCTCTTCGAGGACAACGGCTCGGGCATGCACGTGCACCAGTCGATTTGGAAGGGCGGCCAGCCGACGTTCGGCGGCAACAAGTACGCCGACCTTTCCGACAACTGCCTTCACTACATCGCCGGCATCTTGAAGCACGCCAAGACGATCAACGCCTTCACCAACCCGACGACGAACTCCTACAAGCGTCTCGTCCCGGGCTACGAGGCACCGGTGCTGCTCGCCTATTCGGTGCGCAACCGTTCGGCGTCCTGCCGCATCCCGCATGCGACGAGCCCGAAGGCCAAGCGCGTCGAGGTGCGCTTTCCCGATCCGGCCGCCAATCCCTATTTGGGGTTCACCGCGATGCTGATGGCGGGCCTTGACGGGATCACCAACAAGCTCGATCCGGGCAGTGCGGTCGACAAGAACCTCTATGATCTGCCGCCGGCCGAGCTCGCCAACATCCCCACCGTCTGCGGATCCTTGCGCGAGGCGCTCGAAAACCTCGACAAGGATCGCGCCTTCCTCAAGATGGGCGGCGTGATGAGCGACGACATGATCGACGCCTACATCGAGCTCAAGATGGATGAGGTCACGCGCTTCGAGATAACGCCGCATCCCGTCGAGTTCGACATGTACTATTCCGTCTAGCCGCGTCGGCAGCGCCAAGAAAAACGGCCCGGGAGCGATCCCGGGCCGTTTTGCGTCGTGCGCCTCGCGGCTTCAGAAATAAACCAGCACGCCGACGAACAGCGCCGCCCAAGCGAGCAGCCGCAACCGATAGCCATGCGTCATGATCCAGTGCGCAGCGCGCCGCGGCAGCTCGCCCCAGGGGATCTGCCCGAGCACGGCAATCACCACGCCCATGCCCAGCCCGATCACCACCGACACGTAGTCCAGCAGCGTCCCCGACCCCGACAATTGGCCCTGGTTGTTCATGACGCCCGTCGCGCCGATCACCAGGATCGCGGCGATCAACAGCCCGAGCGCCAGCATCGAGAAAAAGCCGAGAACAGCCCTCATCACACACCTCGAGGAATGCCTGTTTGCCTCGAAAGCTACCCGCGGCCCTTCAACATACCGTTAACCATAAGCCGACGGACGC
>CAYUBZ010000010.1:12068-13909 GCA_964443205.1 uncultured Hyphomicrobium sp.
CACGTTGAACATGGCTAGGGCGGATTTAGCCCTTGTTTCAAACTGGTGCGCTCACCGCCTCACACGATCCTGCAGTCAGGCCGGCGTAAGACAAAGGTCCGGGAGCACATTTTCTGCGCAGACCGCCCCGGGCCAAGGGCGGATCTGAGAGTCGGGAGCCGCGTCATGCGCGTCGTTGAGTATCGAGCCGGGGCGGATGTGACCGTGGCGCCCCTGTTGACGCCGATGGATGACTTCGCAGAGCTGCGCGCCACCCGCGCCGCGCTCCCCGCAATCGGCGGCTACCGCATCCTGCGGCCGCGTCCCGTCCGGCGCCCGCCCGCCCGCTCGCAGACACTGCAAAGGCTCGCCGACGCACGCCTGCGCGCCACCGGCTTTCTTTCGGTGCTGTTTATCGGGGGCCTCGGGCTTGCCGTGCTCGCCGGCCCGGCCAACTGCCCGTGCCATTCCAGGCTCGCCGCTGCCGCTCAGACGTTGCACGACGCCCGGATCGTTTCACGGTTCGCCTACGTGAAGGCCGCGGCGATCGAGGCCGATGACGAGTTGCCGATGCTGTCGATGGCCGCCCTCGTCGAGCCCTACGACGGCCTCGGTTCTTCCATGGGCCCTTCCATGGGCGCGTCCCCGATCTCGACATCCGCCATCGCGCCTGCGAGCAAGGAGCGTGCGCGGGATGGGGCCGCCGCGCGGGAGCGCGTCGCCGGCTTCCCAGCCGAGATCGAGGCGCTCTCCGACGCGGCGCCCAAGCTGGTCAGGCTCGCCGCCGCGTCTCCCCCGGAGCCCGATCTCACGCCCACGCTGCCCATCGTCGAGATCACGACTCCGGCCGAGCCCGAAGTCATCGCGGTCGACGTGAAGCCCGATCGGGACGCGGGGCCCAAACACACCTCGCGGCGGCACAGCAGAAGCGCTGCCCGGGCGCGTCGGGCCAGGCTCAACGCCGCCAAGGCGACTGCGTCGATCAAGGTCGCGCGGGCGCCGCGTTGGGCCAAGCAGATGTTCGAGACGCCCTGGCAGAGCTCGGCATTCTCCTACATCCGCTGACCTAGCGCCTTCTGCGTGACACATCCCCGCGCAAGCCTCGCGGCATGACCCCGCCGAACGCGCAACGCCTTGCCGTCATCGCCGCCGCAGCGCTCGTTTGCGCCGCGCCGATTGCCGCCTCAGCGGCGCCCCCGACCTATGCGTGGCGCTCCCCGGCAGCCGTGGCGCCGGCCGACACCTTGGCAGCGCGCATCGCGCCGCCGCCGGGTTTCGAACGCGTCGCCGTCGCACCCGAAAGCTGGGCCGCCTGGCTGCGTGGCCTCCCGTTGAAGCCCGAAGGCGCGCCGGTTCTGCTTTACACAGGGGCACCGAAGGGACGCCAGGACGTGCACGTTGCCGTCATCGACATCGATGTCGGCAACAGAGACCTGCAGCAGTGCGCCGATGCGATCATGCGCCTGCGCGGCGAATGGCTGTTCGCCGCCGGGCGCACGCGCGACATCGGATTTAATTACACCGACGGCAAACGTCGGGCCTTCGCGTCCCGGCGCAAGACCGACTACGCCGCGTTCCGCAAATACATGACGCTGGTGTTCGCCTACGCCGGCACCTATTCGCTGGAGCGAGAATTAAAGCCCGCGCCACAGGGCGACATGCAGATCGGCGACGTGTTCATCAAGGGCGGGTTTCCCGGCCACGCCGTGCTCGTCGCCGACATGGCGGTGAATAACGATACGGGCGAGAAGCGCTTCCTGCTGATCCAGAGCTACATGCCCGCGCAGGAGATGCACGTCCTCAAGAACATGGGCGCGCCCGACGGCTCGCCCTGGTACCCGGCCGCGTTCACAGGTCCGCTC
>CAYUBZ010000010.1:14009-19876 GCA_964443205.1 uncultured Hyphomicrobium sp.
CGGCGCCGGTACGTTGAGGGCGCTTTCCCCTTCGGGCGCGGTGCTGAGCGGCCGCACGGCGATGTAGAAGGCGGTGGAGGCAACGAGCAGGATCGCAACGGAAACGATGACGATGGTGCTCCGCTTCGCCGCCAGCACCCACGAGGGCCGGATCAGGCCGGCGACGAGGTAGAGAATGATCAGAACAACGATGAGCTGGAACGACCAGGACGAGTAATCGAGGAACGCGGTGTTGGACATGGGGGTTCGGGCCTCGTGGTTCGGCACTGCGGGCGGAGCCGCATCTTGCCGTCCCACGCTTAACGAGCCGAAAATTCCCCTGCTGCGCTTCTATCTATCGCGGTAGCGCGCTGGATCCTCAGCGTTTTGCCGCTACAAGGGCGCTGCCCAGCGCGGCGGCGAAGACCGCGAGGTCGTCGTCCTGCCCGCAGCTCACCCGGATGCAGCGGTTCAAAGGCGCGACGATCGGCATGCGCACGAACACGTCGCGCGTGATGAGCTCGTCGAGGACGCGCCGCGCGAACACGGCGTCCTTGCCGCAATCGATGGTCACGAAGTTGGCCGCCGACGGCAACGGTTTGAGGCCGTTGCCCGTGGCGATCTGCGCGATCTTCGCGCGTGAACGCGCGATCTTGGCCACCGCGTCCTGCAGATAGCTCTGGTCCTCCAGCGCCGCCAGCGCCCCGATCTGGCCGACGCGGTTGATGCCGTAGTGGTTGCGCACCTTCTCGAAATTGCGGATGAGCGACGCTTCGCCGAGGCAATAGCCGATGCGTGCGCCCGCGAGCCCGTAGGCCTTGGAGAACGTGCGGAAGCGCAGCACTTGCGGGTTTGCGGTGTCGATCGGCAGAAGATCGTGCGGGGGCGCCGTGTCGCAATAGGCCTCGTCGAGGCAGAGCAGCACGCCCGCGGGCAACCCCTCGATGAGGCGAGAAAGCTCGCCGGCCCGGCAGAACGAGCCCATGGGGTTGTCGGGGTTGCAGATGTAGAGGACGCGTGCGTCCTCGCGCTTGGTCGCGGCGAGCAGCGCCTCGACGTCCTGGCGGTCGTCGCGGTAGGGCACCGGCACCAGCCGCCCGCCGGCGGCGGCGACATGAAAGTTGAAAGTGGGATAGGCGCCGTCCGACGTCACGGCGGCCGAGCCGGGCTCCAACGTGAGCTTCACCGCGAGCCCCAACAGCCCGTCGATGCCCTCGCCGATCACGATGTTGTCCATGCCGACGCGATGGAAGCGCGCGAGTGCGGCCCGCAGCTCATAGCTTTCCGGATCGGAGTACATCCAATTGCCGGCGGCGGCCGCCGCCATGGCGGCGATGGCCTTGGGCGAGGGACCGAACACGCTTTCGTTGGCGCCGAGCCGGGCACGGAACGTGCGGCCCTGGCTGCGCTCTTGCGCCTCGGGACCGACGAACGGCGCGAACGACGGCAGACTTTCGACGAGGGCGGTGAGGCGCGGGCGTGGCATCTGACCCCCCTGCGGTGAGGCGGTGTCACTTTCTGGAGGTAAAGTTTTGACGGCGCTGAGCGACGGAAATGGCATCGGTGGGACCCTCTCGGTCGGATATCCTGGGCTACACACATAACCCGGATTCATCCCGGGGCTTGTCCCCGGGATCCACCCATCCACAAGACGTACCGCCACGGCGCCGTGGCGCGCCCACGCATCCGGGCGGCTAGAGCAGCCCCAGCTCGGCGAGGTCGCGGCGCATCTTCGGCGGCAGCGTTGCGATCCCTTTGGCCCCCCTGCCGAGATCGGCTGGCGCGTCGTCAGCGGAAAGATAGCGCCAGCCCTGGAAGGCGCGGCGCGGCACCGGCCGCACGGGCACCACCGCTGGATCGAGCAGGATCAGGCAGCAGCGCGAGCCGTCGGGCTTCGTCCCTTCCTCGAACCCGATGAGGCGCTGGCGCGCCTGGATCGTGCCCTTGATGACCCAGTAGAGCGAGCCGCCGCCCAAGAGCTCGGCCTGGCGTTTCGGCATCTGGAAGGTCGCGTGGAAGAGGCGCGGGGTCTCCCCCGCTTTGCGTTGCGCGGCCAAGCGGCCGCGCTGCCAGTCGACGAGATCCTCAACCGATGCAGCCCCGACGCACAGCTTGACGAGGTGAAGCGTCATCGTCCCCTCCCCTCGGATAACTCCGCAGCGACCATTCACCATTGCGCCGGAGGCCCGCGAGCGCAATCGACGCTCATCCACAAGGTTGTGCGGCGATGAGGCTACTTTTCGGTGCAGTACCCGGCGTATTGCGCGAAGAACGGCTCGCCGATCACCCCGAAGTGGCGCGAGTGCACGGCCGGGTGGGTGCCGGTCGCGGGATCCTTGTCGTAGACGGTCGTCAGATTGAGGAAGCCCTCGTTGACGACCTCCAGGAAATGATTGGCGTTGATGGCGCGCACGATCTTGAGCGTGCCGGGCTTCTCGAGCCCATCGGTCACCAAGCGCGCCGATTGCCGATCGAGATCGATGTCGGTGATCTCGAAATCGAGCGGCTTGGGGGTTTTGGTCTTGAAGACACCCTTTTCGTAGCTGTAGGCGGTCCCCATCGCGAACGAGCAGGCATACGCTTTGGGCTCATCCTGGGCTTGCGCGGGACTGCCGCCCGAGAGGGCCGCCAGCATGAAACCGAAGCCGACCACCGTTGCCGTTCGCATGTCTTTCCCCGTGTTTGCCTTGGCGCCGACGCGTCGGGCGCGCCCACGCCGCGTCATTGCCGCACCGCTGAGCGCATTGAAGCTTGGGCGCACGCGCGGCGCAACCACGCGAAACCCCTATTTCCGCGGCCTGGGGTCGCGAGCGCGCCTTCAATCCGCCCCGATTGGAGGCTCGTTAGCCAGCAGAAACAGGTGATTTACGATGGTCAGGCTCTGGTGTTCTGGTCTGGTGTTGATAACTGCCACGCTCACGTGCGGCTGTGCCGGATCGCAGACCGAGCAGCCGCCCTCGCTCCTGACCGACCCCGCGCTCAGCGACGCTGCCTCTCCCCTCGCCTACCAGCTCAGCGAGAAGGAGTTGAAATACGACTGCAAGAAGCTCACCGGCGTGATGCAGGTGCGCATCCTGCAGATCCGCGATTACGACCCGAGCCAGAAGGCCTCGTTGGTCGCGCGCGGCGTACAGAGCGTCGCCACGCCCATTTGGGGCGGCACGACGGCGGGCGTCGACCCCGACGGGCAGTACCGTAAGGACCTGGCGATGCTCGAGGCCTACAACAGCCGGCTCGCGTCCAAGAACTGCAAGACGTTCGATCTCGCCGCCGAGTTGAAAAGCCGGGGCCCCAACGACATGCCGGCGCCTCAGGTGTCCAAGAAGACTCCGTGAGCAACCCGCCGGCGCGGCGCGGGCGAGTGCCCGCAGTTTCCGCTTCGCTATCCGCGAACGGCGCGTTCTGGTGTAAAGCTCGAGCTCCCTTCTCATGGACCGAGTCGATGCCGCCAACCCAGTCGCCCATTGCCGATCGCCCCAGCCGCATTCCCTGGCCGCCGCTGCTGCTGCTCGGCGTCGTCACCGGCGCGGTCCTGCTGGGCTTGCTGCGGCCGCTGCCCTGGCCGGGGCTCGATGATTGGCCGGCGCGCGCCGTGGGGCTCGGGCTCGGCGCGGCGGGCATCGTGCTGCTCATAATGGCGATCGTGACCCTGCGCCGCCACGGCACAACCGTGCTGCCCGACGCCGGCGCCACCATGCTGGTCACCAGCGGGCCCTTCCGCCGCTTCCGCAACCCCATCTATCTCGCCGACTGCCTGATCCTGCTCGGCCTCGCCGAGCTCACCAAGAACGTGTGGTTCGTGATCTCAGCCGTCGTCTTCGCGATCCTCGTCACCTGGCTCGCGATCCGCCCCGAGGAGGCGCATCTGGAGACGCGCTTTGGCGACGCCTACCTCGACTACAAGGCGAAGACGCGCCGCTGGCTGTAGGGGAGCGGGGAGCGCAATGGCCACCGACTACGGCGAGAAGGAACGCGCGTTCATCGACGGCCTGAAGGAGAACACGGGCCGCGACCTCGAGGAGTGGATGGGCGCCATCACGGCCCAAGCCCTTCCCCACCGCAACGACATCATCGACTGGCTCAGGCAGCAGGGCTTCATGTTCTCCAAGGCCTCGTGGCTGGAGCGCATCCATCACAACGGGGGCAAGCCGATCTACGCCGACAGCGCCAAGGGGCGCACGCGCGCCCGCGGCCGGCGCACGGATCGTCCACCCGCCGACGCTCCCCCCGCCGCTCCCGCCGCCGCATCACCGCCGGCGGGGCCGCCCAAGCTCACGCTTGTCGCGTCGTCTGCCGAAGCGCCGTCGTCGGCCGATCTCGAGGCGCTGCTCGCCAAGGCCAAGGCCTACCGGCCGCTGGCGCAGCACGTGATCGCGCGCATCAAGACCGCGCGCCCCGGCGCCCGCTTCGAGGCGCGCGACACCTATGTCGCCATCGCCGACCCCGACGAGTTCGCGGCTCTGGGCATCGGCGCCAAGGAGCTGCGGCTGCACTTGGCGCTCGGCGAGCACCCGCCCGACGACCTGGCCAAGAAGGCCGCGCCCGGCGGCGGCCTTGGCAAGGGGCAAACGCTTTCCCACATGGTTGTACTGACCGACGCACGGCAGATCGATCAGCGTTTGCTGGATCTCGTTCGGCTCGCCGCCACCAAGGTGAACGGCTAGGCGCAGACGAGCCGGGAACCATCGAATAGCCCGAATTCTGCGGCCTCGTGCGCGGGAAGTGGGAGGTCTCAGCATGGCAGCCGATGGTCGCAGGTTCGTCGCCCTTCCCATTGCTGTTTGGGCGCTCGTCGGCGCGTTGAGCGCGCACGCCGCGCCGGCGTCGGCGCAAACGGCGGCGCGCGACGACATCGCCGAGCTGATCGCGAGATCCGAAAAGCGCCTCAAGGTCGCCGAGACCGAGACCATGGGTCCGCCCAAGCCGGGCGCGGCCGCCCAGCCGGCGATCCCGCAGCCCAAGGACCCGCGCGAGGGCGAGGAAACGTACGAGCAGGCGCGCCGCCTGATGCGCGCCATCGACGCCGTTCTGCAGGACGCCGCCAAGCAGCGCACGGAAGCGCAGAAGCTGCCCGGCCGCGACGAGTTCATCCTGACGCCCTTGTGGACGGAGACGCGCGAGGACCGCGAGCAACGCATCCGCAACCTCCTCGATTCCGCGCTCGGCATCATCACCGACGTGCCCATCGTCGACATGCAGAAGAAGGTCGAGGGGTACCGCGCCAACATCCGCGACATCGAGGCCGAAATCGCCGCCTACAAGGAGAAGCAGCTCACCGCCCCCAAGGACGCCATGCTTCCCGGCATGCTGACCGACACCGTCGACAGCCTCGGCAGCGACATCGCGGAGGCGGAAAAGCGCATCGCCAAGAACCACGAGGAGATCGACAAGACCAAAGCGGAGATCACCTTAGCGCTTTCCGAGGCGGGGGTGGAGCTGGCGCCCGAGCAGGTCGATCTCTTGCTCGACAGCGTGCTCTCGGGCGATCTCGTGCGCCTCGTCGCGGTGTTCAACGCCGCCAAAGTCATCGACACCCAGCTCGGCAAGCTGTTGACGGCCGCCGGCGACAACATGAACGCCGCGCGCAAGTACTTCGCCATGCACGCGGCCCTGTTCGCCATGCTGGTGCACGCGCAGGACTCCACCATCGCCAAGATCGACACCAACTACATGCCCAAGCTCGACGCGATCTTAAAGGACATCGCCGCCGCGCAGGCCAAGACCCGCAAGCTGCTGCAGGCCACGAACCGCCCCGACCAGCGCCGGGCGCTCGAAGCCAACCGCGACGCGCAGAAGGTGGCATCGGAAGCCGCCAACGGCTACCGCCGCTATCTGCAGCAGCAGCGCGAGCAGATCGCCAGGGCGCGCACGCGCGCGACGCATGATCT
>CAYUBZ010000011.1:0-7713 GCA_964443205.1 uncultured Hyphomicrobium sp.
TGTTCTACGGCGCGGCCGGCCCCATGCGCCGCGCCGGCCTCAAGCCCATCGCCGCCTTCATGCGCGGCAAGGACCAGCGCGAGGTAGCGCTGCTCGACGTCGCTTGCGGCACCGGGCGCTTCCTGCGCGAGGTGCGGCTTGCGTATCCGGCGCTGCGCGCCAAGGGGCTCGACCTGTCGCAGGCGTATCTCGACGAGGCGCGGCGCCACTTGCAAGGCTTGCGGCCGGTGGAGCTCGTCTGCGCCAACGCCGAGCAGATCCCGTTTCCCGATTCGAGTCAGGACATCATCACCGCGATCTTCCTCTATCACGAGCTGCCGGGGCCCGTGCGCCGCCGCGTCACCGCCGAGATCGCGCGCGTGCTGAAACCCGGCGGTCTGTTCGTGCTGATCGACAGCTTGCAGATGGGTGACCGGCCGGGCTGGGACGGCCTGCTCGAGGCGTTCCCCGTGCGCTTCCACGAGCCCTACTTTGCGCACTACGCGACCGACGACCTCGACGCCATGCTCAGCGACGCGGGGCTGGAGCCGCAGGCGACGTCGCAGGCGTTCCTGTCCAAGGTGATAGTTGCGCGCAAGCGCGGCGCCAACTAGCCGGCGAGGACGTTGCTCGCCACGATGATCGCCGCCGCCAGCACCAGCGCCGAGCAGAACAGCCACGCCCGCAGCGTGACGTTGCGCTCCACGCGCTGCGCCTCCTCGCGGAAGCTCTCGAACTCGGCCAGCTTGCGGCTCACCGCCTCGAAGCTGGTGTAGGCGTGGTAGTTGCCGTCGCTGCGCGCGTCCATCCGGTCGAGACGCGCCTTGAGGTCGTGGCAGCGCCGCAGCGTCTCGTCGAGCTTGGCCTCGCGCGCGTGCTTGGCGTTCTGCTGGAAGGCATACAAGCGATGCTCGACGTCGGACGCGTCCTGCAGGCCGGCGACCTTGGTGACGAGCGCATTGACGTCGCGGACCAGGAGCTGGACGGTGCCCTCCAGCTGCTCGATTTTGGTGGCGGTCTCGGCAACGAAGGCGTCGCGCGCGATGAGGGGAACGGCGGGCGCGGAGTCGAGGCGCTGGCTCGTTCCGACTTTTACCAGGCCGCTACCGGAAAGCAGCGGAAGCGATGAAGAGAAACCCTTGCGGCTATCAACTCTCAGCACGGCGCGACCAACCTCCCAGCCGGACACAACTTCACTTGCACCGAAGAAATGCTTCGAGTGCACACGGGAAATACAATCTAGACATGCCAACGCCGGCCGCAAACCTTGCCACTCTGCAGTACATCGTCATTCTTGGAAACAACGATGCCGTGCAAACCTGGCCAGGTCGCCGTGACAGTCTCAAGATTTCTCTTGGGCTTCAGTTTTATGACTATAACGCAAGCTGACATCGTTGGCTAGTCTTGAGTCGCGCTCGTCGACATCCCAGACGACATCATTGGTTGATAGCGCGCGCGGCGCCGGTCACCGGTTGATCGTTTGCATGCCTTGCGGCGCGTAGCGATCGCCGGCCGCGACGCCGGAGGGAAATGCGGCATCGATGCGCGCAAGGTCGGCGGCCGAAAGCGTAACCGCCAGCGCGCCGATGTTTTCGGCAACGTAGCGCGGCCGCTTGGTGCCCGGAATCGGCACGATGTCGTCGCCCTGCGCCAGCACCCAGGCGAGCGCCAGCTGCGCCGGCGTGCAGCGCTTTGCCACCGCGATCTCGGCGATCGTCTCCACGAGATCGAGGTTCTTCTGGAAGTTGGCGCCCTGAAAGCGGGGCGCGTTGCGGCGGTAGTCGCCGGCGTCGAGGTCGTCGGGCGACTTGATCTGGCCGGTGAGAAAGCCGCGCCCCAGCGGGCTGTAGGGAACGAAGCCAATACCGAGCTCGCGCACGGTGGGGAGGATCTCGTCCTCCGGCTCGCGGCTCCACAGCGAGTATTCGGTCTGCAGCGCCGTGATGGCATGCACCTTGTGCGCGCGCCGGATGGTCTCGGGCGCGGCTTCCGACAGGCCGATATAGCGGACCTTGCCCGCTGTCACCAGCTCGGCCATGGCGCCGACCGTCTCCTCGATCGGCGTCTTGGGGTCGACGCGGTGCTGGTAATAGAGATCGATCGTCTCGACGCCCAGCCGCTTCAGGCTGGCGTCACAACATTGGCGGACGTACGCGGGGCTGCCGTTGACGCCGAGCATGGCTCCGTCGGGTCCGCGCACGTTGCCGAACTTGGTGGCGAGCACGACCTTGTCGCGGCGGCCCTGGATCGCGCGGCCGACCAGCTCCTCGTTGGCGCCCACGCCGTACATGTCGGCAGTGTCGAGAAAGTCGATGCCGAGCTCGAGCGCGCGATGGATGGTGGCGATCGACTCCGCCTCGCTGCCGCCGACGTAGAAATCCGACATCCCCATGCAGCCGAGACCGAGTGCGGAGACCTTCAAGGCGCCGAGCTTGCGATACTGCATGGCGATCACCTCCGGAGCTTGGGGGATGCGCGGGCACGCGGCCCGGCTGGCACGACGAAAGATAGGAAAGGTCGGCTTCGCGTTTTAGGTGCCCGCGGCATCATGGCCACGGGTATTTCAGCCGCATTGGGCGCGGTGGCGCAGGTAGTGGTCGGCGAGCACGATGGCCATCATCGCCTCGCCGATGGGGACCGCGCGGATCCCCACGCACGGGTCGTGGCGGCCCCTGGTGATGACGTCCGTATCGTTGCCCTCGGTGTCGATGGTCTTGCGCGGCGTCAGGATCGAGGAGGTCGGCTTGACGGCGAAGCGGCACACCACCGGCTGCCCGCTCGAGATGCCGCCGAGGATGCCGCCGGCGTGGTTAGTAAGAAAGCGCGGGGTCCCGTCGGGGCCCATGCGGATCTCATCGGCGTTCTCCTCGCCGGTGAGCTCGGCCGCCGCCATGCCGGCGCCGATCTCGACGCCCTTGACGGCGTTGATGCTCATCATGGCGGAGGCGAGATCCTGGTCGAGCTTGCCGTAGACCGGCGCGCCCCATCCGACCGGCACGCCTTCGGCCACCACCTCGATGATGGCGCCGATGGACGAGCCGGCTTTGCGCACCTCGTCGAGATAGTCGGCCCACTTCACGGCCGTCGCCGGGTCGGGGCAGAAGAACGGATTGGCGTCGACGGCGTCCCAGTCCCACAGCGAGCGATCGACCGCGATGCTTCCGATCTGCACCAGGGCGCCGCGAATGGTGACGCCATCGATCACCTTGCGCGCAACGGCGCCGGCGGCGACGCGCGATGCGGTCTCGCGTGCAGACGAGCGCCCGCCACCCCGATAGTCGCGCACGCCGTACTTCTTCCAGTAGGTGTAGTCGGCGTGACCCGGACGGAACTTGTCCTTGATGTCGCCGTAGTCCTTGGAGCGCTGGTCGACGTTAGAGATGAACAGCGAGATCGGCGCGCCCGTCGTGACGGGGGAACCTTCGTCGTCGGGAAAGACGCCCGACAGGATCTCGACCGCGTCTGGCTCCTTGCGCTGAGTCGTGAAACGCGACTGGCCCGGGCGGCGCTTGTCGAGGAAGGTCTGAATGTAAGGTGCGGTGAGCGGCAGCCCCGGCGGGCAGCCGTCGACCACGCACCCGATCGCCGGTCCGTGGCTCTCTCCCCAGGTCGTCACACGAAAAAGGTGACCGAAGGTGTTGTGGGACATCGCGTTCTTGCGGATCCGCAGAGGTTGGCGCCAACGGGCCGCTCAAGTCGCGAGTGCAACCTTGGGCGATTCGACCGTGGCCATTGGGCCAGTCTTAGGAGTGCAAGCGCACGGCGGCAAGGGGCACTCGTGTGATGATCGAGAAATTCGCCACCGTTGCTGCAACCGCACAAGCGAATTTCTCGATCTGAATCACACGAGCAAGTCCATGTATCTAGTGCCCCTTTGATTCCGAAGCTCGCTCGCAGGCCCAGCCTCACGCTCTGGCGAGCTTCGGAATCGGGGCACTAGCCCCCCAAAGCCCGTGACAAGCGCTTGCGACGCAGTTTATCTGGCTGCCAAGTGCTGCGTCGCGAGGCGCGACAAGTGTAAGGAGACAGCATGCGGGAGAGCGCTCGCAATAGCGGTGCGCCACCTCCCATGCAACACCGCCGCTTGGCGGGGAACCGCCGGTCGCCGATAGGCTTTAGGCCTTGGGACCACAGGTTTAGAGACGACGTTTCCGAGTGTCACGGCTCATAGCCGCCAGTCGCGTGTCGCAAGCATCGTTAAGCGTCACGGGACGGCCGCTTGCGGTCGTGCCCGAACATGCGCCGCTCCCCGACGGCCTGAGCAACCGTCGTCGAGCGGCTAAACGCGAAGCGTAGGAAGAGCCGGAGCAGCCGCTGCTCCGGCTCTTCTTCGTGTCAAGGGGTTGGGCGCGGAGCCCATCGCGGTTATCAAGGCAGGACCTGCAGCGAAACGAGCCAAAACCGATTGGAGGTGTGGCGATGCGGATGTCGTCCGCTGCCGTAGTCCTGATGCTCATCCCCTGTGCGGTCAGCCCTGCTCAGGCGACCGAAGCGGCGCAAACGCAGAAATCGGGCGCCAAGCTCAAGAAGGGTTGGGTGGGGCTGCCCTTCGATCCGCCCGTCGCCAAGCAGATCAAGCCGATCGTGCCCCCGAAAAAGCACACCTCGAAACGGCACAAGCGATCGCGCAAGAGAAAAAAGAAGAAGCACTAGCGGCTGGCCGTTTGCGGCGCTCACAGCCAATCGATCCCATCGCGACGCAGGACGAGTATGCGGTCCTGGGGCACGTCCAGGCCGGGCACGGTCGTAGGCTCGAGACCAAGAATATGTCCGCGCAGCACGCGGCTCACGCCGCCATGCGAGACCACCACCGTATCGCGCTTAATGGAATCGAGCCACGGCACGGCGCGCGCCATGAGGTCCTCGTAGCTCTCGCCGCCCCGGGGACGCCAGCGGAAGGGGTCACGGGTGCGGGCCTCGATGCCCTCGGCGTCGAGGTTGGGCAGGTCGGAGAGCAGCGTTCCCTGCCAGCTGCCGTAGTGGGCCTCCGTGAGCCGGTCGTCGACACTAAAATCGTCGGGCGCAAGGCCCAGGATCTCGCGCACGATCTGCATGGTCTCGCGCGAACGGCCAAGCGGGCTTGAAACGAAGTCGGCCGCGGCGATGTCCGGCAGCAACGTGCGCAGCGCCTCGCCGTTGCGCCTCGCCTGGGCGCGGCCGGTCTCGTTCATGGCGATATCGGCTTGGCCCTGGTAGCGCATTTGCGCGTTCCAGTCCGTCTCGCCATGGCGGATGAAGTAGATCGTCACGTCCGCGCGCATCGCGTCAGGCCACGCCGATTGGCCCTCACCCATTCTCGCCCTTCGGCACCGTGATGTCGGGGGCATCCTCGTTCTTCATGCCCTGCACATGGTAGCCGGCGTCGACGTGGTGAACTTCACCCGTCACCCCGCGCGCCAGGTCCGACAACAAATAAAGGCCGGCAGCGCCGACCTCCTCGATGGTTACGGTGCGCCGCAGCGGCGAATTGTACTCGTTCCATTTGAGGATGTAGCGGAAGTCGGCGATGCCGGAGGCGGCGAGCGTCTTGATGGGGCCGGCCGAGATGGCGTTGACGCGGATGCCGTTCTTCCCGAGGTCGGCCGCGAGATAACGCACACTGGCCTCGAGCGCGGCCTTGGCGACGCCCATCACATTGTAATGCGGCATCACCTTTTCCGCGCCGTAATAGGTGAGCGTCAGCATCGCGCCGCCGGCCGACATCAACTTTTCGGCGCGGGCCGCGAGCGCGGTAAACGAATAGCAGGAGACGAGCATCGTCTGCGTGAAGTTGCCCTCGCTGGTGTCGACATAGCGCCCATCGAGCTCGCTCTTGTCGGAGAAGGCGACGGCATGCACGAGGAAGTCGAGCTTGCCCCAGGTGCTTTGCAGCCCGGCGAAGACCGCGTCCATGGAGCTTGCGTCGGTGACGTCGCAGGGGAAGATGAGCTGGGAGCCGAGCTCGGCAGCCAGCGGCCCCACGCGCTTTTTCAGCGCCTCTCCCTGGTAGGTGAGCGCGATCTCGGCGCCCTGCGCCGCGGCGGCCTTGGCGATGCCCCAGGCGATCGAACGATTGTTCGCCACCCCCATGATGAGACCCTTCTTGCCAGCCATTAGGTTGCCCGTCGCAACCCCTGCGCTCGGCACCGGCTCCAACATGGTTAGCTCATCCCTTCGCCGCCTGATTTCGGCGCGCATCCTACACAAAAGGATCAATGGGTCCAGTTAGACCGCGCCCAGGGATGATTAGGCCATGCGAGGTCAGCGAGGAAGCCCGATCGGGCCCTCAGCCGTCGAGCTGCCAGCGGCCGCTCGGCAGACGGCAGGCGATGCCCTCCTTCCTGGCGGTGCGTTTGCCCGTGGTGAGCAGGACCACGATATGCCGGCAGACCTTGCCGGACCGGTCCTTGAAGGAGGTCGTCGGGTGAATTACCCCGGACAAGCGTCCGTGCCAGCGGCGCCAAACGTAGGTGGAGCCATCGCCGACCTCGGAGAGCGCATATTGGATGCGTTCCAGGGCCGCGATCTCGTCCGTCGCGTCGAGCTCAGGCGCGGGCACGACGGGTGCGGTCATGGCAGGAGAGGGGAAGGTCCGGGTCTCCCATTTGGGGTC
This sequence comes from uncultured Hyphomicrobium sp., assembly GCA_964443205.1. Lineage (GTDB taxonomy): Bacteria > Pseudomonadota > Alphaproteobacteria > Rhizobiales > Hyphomicrobiaceae > Hyphomicrobium_A. The sequence continues at coordinate 6,572 of CAYUBZ010000011.1, forward strand.
GTCGGCGAAGGCGCCGCCTGAACCCAGGAAGATCTGCCCGATGAGCACAAAGGCCGTGATGACAATCGCGGCCAGGGTCACTAAGGAAGACTGCACGCTCATGCTACTTCACTCGACTGTTGATGACGCTACGTCCGCCACAGGTGATCACGAACGATTGGGAGTATGGGCCAGCGTGGTTAAGGGGGACTGAAGACGCGTGCCATTTGTCCTGAGGCTGGACGACGGTTAATGAGGAGTTGACGATTGAACGAAGCGGCGGATCCGAAATCGAGCCATGCAAAAGGTCCCGAGCCCGGCGACTTTGCCGAGGCCGACGAGCCGTTCGCATTGTTTGAGCGCTGGCTCAAGGAGGCCGAGCGGCACGAGCCGGCAGATCCCAACGCCATGGCGCTGGCGACCGTCGATCGCGGCGGGCAACCGAACGTGCGCATGGTGCTGCTGAAAGCGCTCGATCCGCCGGGGCGCCCCGATCGCGGCTTCGTCTTCTACACGAACTATGAGAGCGCGAAAGGCTCAGAGCTCATCGCGACGCCCAGGGCCGCTCTCGACTTCTACTGGAAGAGCTTGCACCGGCAGGTGCGTGTGCGCGGCAGCGTCTCTCGGGTCGGGCCCGAGGAGGCCGACGCCTATTTCGCGACGCGCCCGCGCAGTGCCCAGATCGGTGCCTGGGCCTCGCAGCAGTCGCGACCCTTGGAAAGTCGGTTTGCGCTCGAGAAGGCTTTTGCCGCCCAGGCCGCCAGGTTCCACCTGGGCGCCGTCCCGCGGCCGCCCCACTGGTCGGGGTTTCGCGTCACGCCGCTGGAGATCGAGTTCTGGCACAGTCGCCTGTCGCGGCTACACGAGCGCGTCGTCTTTCGCCGCGAGAGCGCGGCTGAGGACTGGCTGCGGACGCGGCTCTACCCTTAGGTCCGCGATCTGGCGCCGGTTCGGCTTGACGCGGCGTTGGCCGCGGGCAACCGTAGCGCGGTGAACGGCAACGGAGGCCAGCGCGTATAAGAAGGGGACGGTCCATGCAGCGAACACGCCGGGACTTTCTCATCGGGGTTGCGGCAGGCGCCGGGGCGCTGGCATTGCCCGTCGAGAGGCAGGAGGCGCTCGCCGCTGCGGGCACCGCCGAGCTCGGCCCCTGGCGCTACGGC
>CAYUBZ010000011.1:7813-19740 GCA_964443205.1 uncultured Hyphomicrobium sp.
CCGACACTCTTCTCATGTTCCGCGGCAATCCTGCGCACACATTCTACGGCACCGGGCCCATTCCAGATGCGCCACGCCTGCACTGGAAGTTCCGCACGGCGCAGCTCAACAACGTCGTGCACGGCAGGCCGACGACGTGGGCCGGCACGGGATGGACGGGCACCGCCTCCAAGCTTGGCGACTACGTCTACGTCGGCTCGCCCGGCGGCTACGTCTATTGCTTCGAGGCCTTCTCGGGGCGCCTCGTCTGGGCGCACAGAGGCAACGGCATGTTCAAGGGCTCGGTCTGCATCTACGACAACAAGGTGTACATGGGGAATACCGACAACCTGCTGCGCTGTCTCGATGCCGCGACCGGGCGCCGCGTGTGGGTGTTCGATACGGGCAAGGATCTCGATTCCTCGCCCTGCGTCGTCGACGGGCGCCTCTATATCGCCGGCGAGAACGGCTATGCCCGCGCCATCGACCCTCTCAACGGCAAGCAGATCTGGCGCACGTTCCTGGGGGGGATCGGCCCCGGCACGCTGCTCGGCTCCAACGGCTCGGAGACGTCGCCCGCCGTGGCCGACGGCGACTTCTACGCGGCGACCTACGACGGCGATCTCTTCTGCATCGACATCAAGGACGGGGCGGTGCGCTGGAAGACACGCACGCACGATGATACGGACGCCTCCCCGGTCGTGGCCGGCGACTTCGTCTATGCCGCGGCCGAGGAGAAGGCCTCGCATCTGTTCTGCTTTGCGCGCGAGACGGGGCGCGAGGTGTGGCGCTACTCAGCTAACACCAAAGGGTTCTGGTCGACGCCGGCTGTCGTTGGGAACCGCATTTGGATCGGCGGCGACGACATGGCTTTGCATTGCGTCGATGCTGCGACCGGGAAGGCGGTTTGGACCTTCAAGACCGGAGGCGAGGTGTGGTCGTCGCCCTCGGTCGTCGACGGCCGGGTGATTTTTGGCTCGCGCGACGGGCATCTCTACAACGTTGACGCCGCCTCCGGCCGCGAGATCTGGCGTCAGAGGGTGGATGGGCGCATCATCTCCTCGCCCTGCATCGTCGGCGGCTACATCTGGATCGGCACCGCGACGGGCTGGTTCTACTGCTTTGGGCCGTAATTGCGGGCAACGCGCCTGATCGGGGACAGACGTCCGGATTCCTTGAGCGCGCACCGTCTGTGGGCAGGCCTCTATTTTTGGTCCGATTCTGGGCTATTCTCCGCGGCGCCCCGAGCCGGGGGCGTGCGGGGAAACGAATGCAGGCTCGAATGAAAACTTGGCATAGATCGTCCACGCTGCTGCGGTCGCCGCTCCGGCGCGCGTTGGAAAGGCTGCAACCCGCATGAGGCCACCCCCGCCCCTGGGCCCTTCGTTCTTCGCGCGCTGGACCAGCCGAATTGCGCTCTTCTCGGTGGGCGTGCTGGCCACCGCCATGGCGCTGCACCGGTTGCTGGCGTTGCCGACGCCGGTTGCGCTCAATCTGGCGGCCGTTGCTTTCGCCGGCGCCGCGCTGTCGCTCCTGTTCGCCTTCGCGGCCTCCGTCGGCGTTTGGCGCACGGGGCGGCCGGGAACGTCGCGCATCGTCTTCGGCACCCTCGTCAGCCTGGGTCTGCTGCTGTGGCCGCTCATCTATCTTCCGAGCTATGAGAGGCTGCCCGAGATCAACGACATCACGACGGATCCGGTGACGCCGCCCGCGTTCGTGGCGCTGGCCAAGGAGCGCGGGGCCAGCGCCAACTCGATTGTGTATCCGGGCGCGGCCTTTGCGAGTGCCCAGGCCGCAGCCTATCCCGACATCAAGCCGATCGAGATCAACCGGTCGGTGGACGATGCCTTCGAGCTCGCGGCCGATGCCATCCGTCGCCTCAAGATGGACATCGTGCGCCAGCAAGGGCCCGATCTGGAGACCGGCCGCCCCGGCACGCTGGAGGTCGTGGACCGCACCTTGCTGCTGGGCTTCTACGATGACGTCGTGATCCGCGTTGTGGGCAACGAGGAACGGGCGCGTATCGACATCCGCTCGGCCTCACGCTACGGCTCGCACGATCTGGGGCGCAACGCCGCTCGCATCCGGCAGATCCTCAAGGAGATCGTGGTGCGGCTGGAATCGGTTGTCCCGGCCGCGCGGGGAAAGAGCAACGCCAAGTCGAAGAAAAAAGAAGTCAAAGAGGAACCGCGACGCAGTCGTCGTTTGAGGCGTCGTCGCAGGAGATAAGCCCGCGTTCGGCCAGATGCTCGATGTGGGCCCGCAGCGAGGCCGTCGCCGCGCTGGCGACATCCTTGTCCAGCTCGCGGTAGATGACCGGGAGCAGCTTGCGCACCGTGTTCGTGCCCTTGCGCACCGCATCGAGAATGGCCTGCTCCCGCCAGCGCCGGTGCAGCAGATAGGCCTTTACGATCCGCCGCGACTCCAAGATGCGCCCGCCGTGTCCCGGCAAGAGCATCTCGTTTCCGCGTTCGAGCAGAAGCTCCAGCGAGCGCAGGTAGTCGGCCATGCGGCCTTCGGGCGGCGCCACGACGGAGGTGTTCCAGGCCATCACATGATCGCCGGAGAAGACGAGCCCACGCCCCTCGAGCGCGAAGCACAGGTGGTCGGGGGCGTGCCCCGGCGTATGCAGTGCCGAGAGCGTCCAATCCTCGCCCATCACACGGTCGCCGTGGCGGACCTCGATGTCGGGCGAAAAATCCTGGTTGACGTACTCCGAGGCGAATTCCTCGGCGGCAGCCGTGTTGGGCGAGGGTCGGCGGCGGAAGGCGCAGGTCTTGGCACCGGTGCGCGCCTGCAGCGCGCTTAAGCCGTCCACGTGGTCGCGGTGCGCGTGGGTGACGAGGATGTGGGTTATGGGGCGCTCGCCGGCGGCTTTCAGGATCGCTGCCAGATGATCGGGGTCGGAGGGCCCCGGGTCGATCACCGCGAGCGCCGTCGCGCCGACGAGATAGGTATTGGTGCCCTTGAAGGTCAGCGCGCTGGCGTTGTTGGCGACAAGGCGTTCAACTCCCGGCGCCATGGCGCTCGGGACGCCGTAGGCGAACTGCATTTCGGTCTTGAACTTGAGGCCTTCGCTCATGTCCCGCGCGGCCCATTGTGCATGGGGATGAAGATGGTCGGAGCGGGGAGATTCGAACTCCCGACCCCTTGCTCCCGAAGCAAGTGCGCTACCAGGCTGCGCTACGCTCCGCCCGACCGTCAGCCCGAAGGGACAGCGCCTCGACGCGTCCTTGATAGAAGTGCGTCGGGCGAGGGCGGCTTTATAGCTGCCGCGGCGCGGCCCCGCAAGCGCGGCATCCTTGGCGGAATTACCCCAAAAAGGTGACCGACCCTGAGCAGACGCATGACCTAGCTTCGTATACCTCATTCCCCGCCGTCGTTGACCCTGGGCCAGCCGTAAACTAGCTTTCAGCGCCGTATGGGGATGGAGTCCCCCTTAACCGCCGAAGCCTGGCTGATGACTCCTACCGCGTAGGATCGACGGTGGGAGATGCTCACGAGCCCGCCGCAAGTGGGCTCGGGATCACGCCGCTTCATGGGGCGTACCAAATGCGTGACGTCAAGCGAGCCCATCTCGGGATGGAGTCACGCCATGATGGTCCCCAATGACGCAAAGCTGCTGCGCATATTTGTCGGCGAGAACGACAAGGCAGATGGCCGGCCGCTCTATGAGGCAATAATTCTCCGTGCGCGAGAAGCGCATCTCGCCGGCGCCACGGTGCTCCGCGGCCCGATGGGGTTCGGCCACTCTTGCCTTCTCCACACCACCAAAATTTTGCGGCTCGCCGAGAATCTTCCGATCGTCATAGAGATCGTCGATAGCGAAGCGAAGATCGACGCGTTCCTTCCCACCCTCGATGCAATGATGACCGGCGGACTGATAACTCTGGAGAAGGTGCAGGTCCTCTGCTATGGCCCGCCAGACAGCACGGGTTAACGTGCGATTTGTTGACATGCCTCAGAGTCCCGGCTAGCTAGAAAGCTTGCCGTAAGGCCATGGAGTCGGCCGTATAACCGCCGTGGGGCTGATGACTCCTCCTTGTCCTCCCGAGAGGGAGAAGGAGCGGTCGCTATGGCGGATCTCGCCGAAGTGCGCGCGCTGATTGCGCGCCGTTGTGCTGGGCCCAACGGCTACGCATCGGGCGTTGCCGGTGACGGAGCATCGTCGCCGTGATCCGGGATAGTCTCCTCCAGATTGCCCAAGTGCTGACGGTGCTGCTCCTGTCACCGCTCATTCAGGGCATCATTATTCAATTCGAAGAGCGCGTTCAGCGCGCGCAGGGCCCCGGAATCTTCCAGCCCTACCGCGACCTCTGGAAGCTCTTTCAAAAGCAAATCGTCGTGCCCGAGACGGCCTCGTGGTTGTTCTGGGCGGCGCCCGTCGTCGCCTTCACCTGCATGCTCACAGTGCCGATACTGATTCCCGTGCTCACGAATTTCCCGCTGCCGCTCTCGGATATGGGCGACATCCTCGGCGGCGGCCTCATCCTCACGCTCGGCTCGTTCATGATCATCCTCGCAGGTCTCGACACCGCCAGCGCCTATGGCGGCATCGGCTCGAGCCGGGCGGTGATGGTGGCAATCCTCGCCGAGCCGACGCTGATCCTCGTCTTTGTTGGGATCACGCTGCTCGCCAAGGCGATGCTCCCCTTCGTCGTCAATCATCTGCTGGTCTCGAGTTGGGCGGTCTACTGGAGCCCCGCGCATCTTTTGCTCGTGGCGGCCTTCTTCATCCTTCTGCTCGTTGAGACGGACCGCATGCCGATCCATTCGAGCACGCACATCGAGGTGTACATGATCGAGGAAGGCCGCATCCTGGAATATTCCGGGCCGCTGCTGGCGCTGCTCAAATGGGCGTCGGCGATGAAGCAGTTCATCCTCTACACGATCTTTTGCAACGTGCTGATCCTTCCCTGGGGCCTGTCGATCAAGGGCACCGCCCTCGGCGCGGCGGGAGCGGCGGCCGGGCTCATCGTGAAGTTCACGCTGGTCGCCTGCCTTGTCGTGTGCGTCGAGACCGCGCAATCGCGCCTCCGCTTCTACCGCTATCAGGAACCGCTCGCTGCGTCGTTCCTGCTGGCGGTCCTGGCGATCGTCGGTACGCAACTGAGCTAGCGCCCATGCTGATCCAGCACCTCGACCCGCTCGCTTCGTCGCTGTTCAGTCTGCTCGCAATCGTGAGCCTGCTGTTGTCCTTCGTCATGCTGGGCTCGCGTTGGCTCAAGAACTACCTCTACGCGTTCGCAGCCGAATCGTGGGCCATCGCGGTCCTGTCCGCGGCCGTAGCCTTTTACGGAAACTATCCAGAGCTCTACCTCGTCGCGCTTCTGACGGCGCTCTTTCGCGGCATGCTTCTTCCCTACCTGGTCTGGCGCATCATCCGTCGTCTGGATGTCAACCGCGAGATCCACGTGGTGCTGCAGCCGAGCACGAGTCTGGTCCTTGGCGCATTGTTCGTGATGTTTGCGCTCTCGGCGTCCTACAGGATCGCCGCCGATTTGAGCCTGGAGCTGACCGTCATAGTCCTGGCGTTGACGGTCATGTTGTCGATGAAGCTCATCGGCTTCCTGATGCTCACGGTTCGCTATGAGGCGATCAGCCAGATCCTCGGACTGCTCGTGCTTGAGAACGGCATCTTTCTCGGATCGCAAATCCTCGTGCCCGGAATGCCGCTGCTGTTCGAGCTGGTCATCCTCTTCGACCTGCTCATCATCGTGGCGTGCTTCGGCGTGCTCGTCGGCTATCTCCAGACCCATGTCGGCACGACGAGCAGCCTCGATCTCAAGAGGCTGGTGGGATGACGGTCGACACGCTCATTCTAATCCTCGTTGCGGCGCCGCTGGCGGCCGTGATCGGCTGCCTGCTCCTGCCCTATCCCCGCTGGTGCGAGGCAATCAATCTTATCGCCAGCGCTGTGTCCTTCGGTTGCGCGCTGCCACTGCCGTTCCTGGTCGACGGACGGGCGATTGTGCTCTGGAACGACTACATCCTCCTCGACCGGCTCTCGGCCTGGGTGGTCCTGTGCACGTCCATCGTCTACCTCCTGGCCTCGATCTATGCCGTCGGCTACATGCGGCTGCTGAATGAGGAACGTCGTCTCTACAAGTTCTACGCCCTGTTCGCGGGCTTCGGCCTGACGACGCTCGTCGGGCCGCTGATGAACAACATCGGGCTCTATTGGATAGCGATCGAGCTGACCACACTGGTCAGCACCTTCCTCGTTGCCTTCGAGCGCGTCGCCGAGAGCATGGAGGCGGCCTGGAAATACATCATGGTCGTCTCGGCCGGGATCAGCCTGGCACTGCTTGGCACGGTGCTCTTCTACTGGGCCGGCACTTTCGTCTTCGGCCCGACCTACCAGATGACTTGGGGCGTGCTGGGCGAGGCCGCGCCCAAGATGAACGCGATCCTGCTGGTTCTGGCCTTCCTGCTGGTGCTGGTCGGCTACGGCACCAAGGTGGGGCTCGCGCCCATGCACAGCTGGCTGCCGGATGCGCACAGCGAGAGCCCGGCGCCCGTCTCGGCGATGCTGTCGGGTGCGCTCCTGAACACGGCGATGATCGGCATTGTGCGCTTCCTCGCCATCACCCGGCAGGCCAACCTTGGCGAGCTCCCCGCGCTCGCGCTGGTTGCGTTCGGTGTCCTGTCTCTGTTGGTCGGCGCACTTTTCATCGTGCAACAGCGCGGGATCAAGCGGCTGATGGCGTACTCGAGCGTGGAGCATATGGGCGTGGTCGCGCTCGGCTTCGGCTTCGGTGGCGCCTTGGGCGTCGCCGGCGCGCTCTACCACATGCTCAATCACTCGCTGAACAAGTCGCTCATGTTCTTCGGGGCCGGCAACATGATGCGGGCCTACGGCACAAAGGACATCGAGCTTATCCGCGGCGTTGGCCGCCGCTTTCCCGCGCAGGCTGCGCTTTGGCTTGCGGGCGCCATTGCTATTACCGGGGCGCCGCCCTTCGGCCTCTTCCTCAGCGAGTTCACCATCATGCGCGCCGGGCTCAGGCCGTCATTCTCCTGGGCCGTGTACGTCATGGCGGTGCTCCTGATCGTCATCTTCATCGGCTTCATGAACCATTTCCGGATCATGTACTACCGGCCGGCCGCTGCCGACGCACCCTCGCGCGGCACCCTGAGCGCCTGGTGCACGGTGCCGATGTGGCTGTCCTTCGCGCCCCTGTTGATCCTGGGCCTGTGGTGGCCTGCGGGCATCTGGGACTACGTCGCCTCGATCGCCCAGACGCTGTCGCCGGGGGTGCCATGACCGCCGCCGCAACCGCGAGTATGGCTGGGGTGGAGCTCGTCTCGATCGAGCCGGAAGAGCTGCCGCACGCCGTCGCCCAGCTTCTCGCGAGCGGCGGCCGGATGCAAATGGCCTACGCTTGGCATCCGAGCCGCGACCGGCTCGAGCTGCGCTATGTGGCAAGCCGCGCGCCCGGGCAAGACTTTCTTGTCTGGCGCTGCAACGTAGGGGGCCCGGTTCCGAGCGTCGCGGCCCTCAGCCCGCTGCTCGGCTGGTACGAGCGCGAGACCACCGACCTTTACGGATTGGAATTCTCGGGACATCCCGAACCGCATCGCCTCGTGCTGCATCCGGGCGCGCGGCCGGTGACGCCGCCACTCGAGCCAGCCTATCCCATCGGCACACGGATGCCGTTCGAGCCGGCTGCGAGCCGGGTGCCCGACGTACCAAGCGCCGACGTGCAGCGATTGCCGTTCGGGCCCGTGCGCGCCGACGTCGTGGAATCGGTCGAGCTCATCTTCTTTTACGTCGGCGAGCACATCCTGCACCTGCATCCGCAGCTCTTCTTCAAGCATCGCGGCATGGAGAAGCGGTTCGAGGGGAAGACGCCCTCGAGCGCGGTCGTGCTCGCCGAGCGCGTCTCCGGCGTCGGCAGCTTCGCGCACGCTCTTGCCTTCTGCCAGGCCGTCGAACACGCCGCCGGCTGCACTGTGCCTCGGCGCGCGCTTCTGCTCCGCTCGCTGCTGGCCGAGCTCGAACGTCTCTACAACCACCTGCACTATCTCGGGCATCTGGCCGATACGACGACGCTGAAGGTCGGCAACGCCGAGGGAAAGCTGCTCGAGGAACGCGCCAAGCAGATTAACGGACGGCTGACAGGAAGCCGCTTCCTGCGCGGGCTGCTCACGCCGGGCGGGCTGCGCCGCAATCTGGTTCCGGAGGCGTGGCTCGGCAAGGAGCTGGAAGAACTGCGCCGGGACGCGGCCACCTACGCGGCCATGCTGGAGTCAACCAACAGCTACCTCGACCGGCTGATGACAACCGGCGTCCTCAGCCGCGAGGTCGCCTTCGATCAGGGCGCAACAGGACCGATCGAGCGCGCCTCTGGGCTCGACCGTGATCTGCGTCGCGACCACCCGTACGCGGCCTACGGCGATCTTGCGCTCACCGTTCCCTCAAGAACGAGCGGAGACGCGCATGCCCGTGCGCAGGTGCGCATCGCCGAGATCGACGCGAGCATCGCGCTGATCCAACGCATCCTGCCCTTGCTCGCGGACGGCCCGGTGCGCACCGAATGCGAGCCTTCGCCAGATACGGAGGGGCTTGGCTGGGCGGAGACGCCGCGCGGCTCCCTGTTCTATGCCGTCCACATTGGAAGCGACGGCACGCTCGCCCGCGTCAAGATCAAGTCACCCTCCTTCTCGAACTGGCGGGTGTTCCCGTTCACCGTGCACGACAGCAACATGATGGACTACGCCATCAACGAGGCGAGCTTCGGCCTCACCGTGGCCGGTTGCGACCGCTAGGAGACGCCATGCCGTTGTGGACACTATTCGGCCTGCAGAAAGGAAAGGCGACGACGCCTTGGCCAAGGCATGGCCGCGACGCTGGTCAGGACGGCGTGCTCGGGATGCCGCGGTTCGACGCACAGCTGTGCGAAGACGGCTGCAGTGAATGCGCGGCCGTATGCCCGACCGAAGCGATCGCCGTTCATCCTGAGCGTACCGGCAATGAGCGGCTTGAGGTCGACTATGGTCGCTGTGTCGTCTGTCAGCTTTGCGTGGAGGCCTGTCCGACGGAGGCTGCGACCACATCTCACGATTGGGCCTTCGGCGTCCGCGCGCGGTCCGATCTCGTTCTATCGGCTGGCAGTGCGCACGCCGCGGAGAAGCGGAGGCCGTCAGCGTCGCGCGCGGGTTTTCGCCGAAGCCTGCATATTCGTCATGTGGATTCCGGCTCGTGCAACGGCTGCGAGTCGGAGCTGCAGGCGCTCAACAACCCGTTCTACAACCTGCATCGGCTGGGCATCTTCTTCACGCCATCGCCGCGCTTCGCCGATCTCCTGCTGGTGACCGGCCCCGTGACCTACGCCATGCACGACCCGCTGCTGCAGACCTACGAGGCGATGCCCGAGCCGCGCTGGGTCATGGCCGTTGGCACATGCGCGGTCTCCGGCGGCGTCGCGGGTGGCGGGTACGCGTGCGGCACCGGCCTCGAAGGCGTCTTGCCGGTCGATCTTTATCTGCCGGGGTGCCCGCCCAACCCGGCCGCATTGATCGAAGCCCTGTTGATGTTTCTCGACCGTGCCCCGCAACGGGTGAGGGGAGGACGCCTTGGCGAATGAGCTTCTGGGTATCGGGTTGGCGACCTGGCTGCTCGCGGCGCTGCTGGCGCTGACGGGGTTTGGCATGCGCACGGCTCGCGTCCTCCTCGGCATCGGCGGTCTGGCGCTTACTGGGCTCGTCGTTACGTTGCTCCCGGCGGGCTTGCCGCCGATCCACACGCCCCTTGGGATGGCGACATCGGGATCGATCTTCCTGCTTTCGCCCGACGCGTTGTGGCTTTTGGGGTTTGGACTGCCGGCCGCCATCCTTGCGTGCTGGCTCGGCACGCCGGCGCACTCGCAACGAACGTGGATTTTCGGGGCCGCGGCAAGCCTTGTCGGCGCGCTCGGGGTGTTCGGACTGCAGGATGCCGTGAGCTTCCTGATTGCCTGGGAGATCATGAGTCTGGGAGGCGCCGTGATGATCCTCGGCGAGGGACTGGCAACCGAGACCGGTCGGCCCGTCTTGTTCATGCTCGGGCTCTTGGAAGCCGGCTCGGTCGCGTTGCTCCTCGCATTCATCCTGTTGGCCGGCGAGGCGGGCAGCCTGTCGTTCTCCGATTTTGGCACGGCTGCGCGGGCCATGCCGGAAACGCTGCGGCTCTTCGTGGCGCTTCTGCTCCTGGTCGGCTTCGGCGCCAAGCTCGGGCTGCTGCCGTTCTACGAGTGGTTTCCTGGAGCCTACGGCGCCGGCAGCGGGGCCACGGGGGCGCTGCTCTCCGGCATTGTCCTGAACGCGGCGTTTTACGCCCTGAGCCGGGGATTTATCGAATGGATGCCGGCAAGCCAGGACCTGCCGGTCTCCATTTCGGGCATCTTCATGATCGCGGTTGCCGTGCTGAGCGCCATCCTCACCGCGCTCTACGCGTTTCAGCAGGAGCGCTGGCGTGAGCTCTTGAGCCTGTCATCGGCCGAGAACGGATCGATCGCGGTGTGCCTCTTGGGCGCCGCCTTGATGTTCCGGCAGGATGGGCTCATGGATTTGGCCGGGCTCGCTTGGACGGTTGCGCTCTTGCATCTTGCCGGCCATGCGCTTGCCAAGGGCGCGATGTTTCTCTCAGCCGACGGCGTCTATCGCGCGACCGCAGACTACACGCTGGTGCAGCGCGGGATCTTGGCGCGCAGCCCCTGGGTCTTCGGACTTGGGGCGCTCTTTGCCGCCATGAGCCTGGCGGCGATGCCGCCGCAGGCGGGCTTCGTCAGCGAATGGTATCTCTTCCAGACCTTCTTCCAGGGCTTTCACCTCACGCACCTTGGCAGCCGCCTGGTGGCCGCTCTTGCCGGCGCCGGGTTGGCACTTACAGCCGCGGTCGCCTTTGCCACCTTCATCAAGGTCTTCGGAATCGGGCTGCTCGGGCGCGAAAGCCGAGGCGGCGCTCCCGTACCTTTGGCAACCTCCCTTGCCGTGGGCGTGCTGGGGCTCATGGTCCTGGTGCTGGCGGCCGGTATGCCGGTCTGGCTGACAAGCCTCGAGCCGGTCGTCACCAGCCGGTTCGGGGTCGATGCGGCAGCGAGAATGCACGATGGCTGGCTGCTGGTGCCGTTGACGGCAAAGTTCGCCTTCATCTCGCCGTCGAAGCTCGTCATCGCGATGCCGCTGCTCGCTTTGCTGCCGCTTAGTCTCCTGCTTCTGGCACGGTGGCGGCGGGTGCGCGTGGTCCCTGTCTGGTACGGCGGGCGCAGTCAGGACGCTCAGCGCACGGCAACGACCGCTCTCACCTTCTCGAACGCGCTACGCACCTTTTACAGCTTCGTCTACAGGCCGACGGTCGAGACCGAGCGTGAGCATGCTGAGGAGGGCAACGGCCATCCCTACTTCATCCGGCGCTTGATGTTCCGGCACGATGTTGCACCCATCTTCGGACCCTATCTATTCGCGCCGCTGGAGCGCCTGGTCATCGCGCTCGCTGCTAGATTGCAGATCATTCAGTCCGGGCATCTGAACGTCTACTTGTCGCTCATCGGCGGGCTTCTCCTCGTTATTCTTTTCATCGCCCTTCTCTAGGGCGCGCCGGGAGCCTCACAAAGCCGATGCGCTGTCATGCGCCGATGGTGAGGATTGGGCCCATGCGGAGACTGTCACGAGCCAGCGTCATCAACGACATCGAATGCATTGTGAAGAAGCCGGCTGTTGGCCTTGGCAAGCACAAATGGGAGTCGAGCGGCGTCGAATGCGTTCTCGACAGGCACAGCTATTATGGAGAGATGTACAGCTTCGACGTCGAGGTTCTTCACTTGCGCTTGAAGGTGGCCTCGCAACTTAAGTGGCAGCTCTATCTCGTTACCGATTTCTGGCGCAACGAGGCCGGCGAAACCGTGCGGATGACAAAGTGGCTCAAGCTGACGGCAGGCAAACGCGCCGACGTGATGAAATGGATC
>CAYUBZ010000012.1:0-11089 GCA_964443205.1 uncultured Hyphomicrobium sp.
GCCGCCGATGGTGGCGGCCACCGTCATGATCAGCGTGTCGCGGTTCTTGATGTGGCTGAGCTCGTGCGCCATCACGCCGGCAAGCTCGTCCCGGCTCAAGGCCTGCAGCAATCCCGTAGAGGCGCAGACGGCCGCATGCGAGGGGCTGCGCCCCGTAGCGAAGGCGTTGGGCTGGGCGTTCTCCATGAGGTACACGCGCGGCATCGGCAGGCCTGCGCGCTGCGCCAGCTCGCGCACGACGCCGTAGTACTCCGGCGCGGAGCGCTCGTCGACCTCGCGTGCGCCATACATGCGCAAGACGACCTTGTCGGAGTTCCAGAAGCTGAATGCGTTCATGGCGAGCGCGATGACAAAGGCGATGACCATGCCTGTCTGGCCACCGATCATCGCGCCGAGCGCCACGAAAATCGCGGTCAGAAAAGCGAGCAGCATCGCCGTCTTTAGGTAGTTCATGGGTGTTGCGCCTCCAGCTCGCGAGCGAAGCCATGCCAAGACATGCTATATGGAGGGCAAATTGGGAAACAACTAGTGACCGACGGACGATGCCGACGAACGCGAAAAAGCGACCTTTGACAGCCGCGGCGAAGCGCGCCCTGAAGGAGGCGGAGGAGCGCCGCCGGAAGCAAAAGCAGGCGCCCAAAACGCCCGAGCCCGAGATCGGCGGCCCGCAAGGCCCCGACCCGGTGCGCTACGGCGATTGGGAGAAAGACGGCATTATCTCCGACTTCTGACGCGCCGCGGCGTCGCCGCCACGCCGGTGCAACATTCGCGGACGCACGCCACTGCCCACGTGGCTCGCGGGCCATGCGCGCCTATACTGGCCGCGAAACGCCCTTCAGGCTCTCGCTCAGGATCTTCCAATGCGTCGCCCCGGCCGCGTCATCCTGCGCGCCCTCCTCGCCGTCCTGGTGCTCGTCGCGATCCTCGCGGCCTTCTGGTTCGGCATGGTGCCGCAGCGGTACTCGCCCTTCGCCCCCATCTCGCTTGCAGAGCGGCCCTCCTGGTTCGTCGATTTCCGGCTCGCCGCGCTGCGGCGCGATCCCGAGCTGTGCCGGGCGGTGCTGCGCGAGCCCCATATCGTTGCGACACCGATCCCCGACAACCCGATCCGCAACGGATGCGGCTGGGAGAATGCGGTGCGCGTGGAGAAAGTCGGCGGGGCCGAGCTTGGCGCAGCGCAGCTCACCTGCGAGACGGCGGCGGCACTTGCTCTGTGGGTCGAGTACGAGGTGCAGCCCGTGGCGCTCGCCGCCTTCGGCGCCCGCGTCACCGGCCTTGAGGACATGGGCACCTATTCGTGCCGCAACATCATCGGCAACAAGAAGTGGGCGCAGATGCGCAGCCAGCATGCGCTCGCCAACGCCGTCGACATCGGCGGCTTCAAGCTGGAGAACGGGCAACAGATCAGCGTCGCGAAGGCGTGGAAGGGACACGACCGCGAAGCGCGCTTCCTGCACGCAGTGCATGAGCGCGCGTGCCGCTATTTCCGCGTCGCCATCGGGCCCGACTACAACCGGGCGCACTGGAGCCACTTTCACCTCGACCGCGGCATCTTCACGAGGTGCCAGTAACGCGGTTGTCAGCCGGCACGCTTGGCGGCCTGCACCGCGTGCTCCAGCACCTCGAGGAACCGCGACCTGTCGCGTCTCGTAAAGCTCGCGTTATAGCCCTTGCTTTCGCCCGTCTCGCGCAGATGCGCGGACAGCTCGCGCATGGCGAGCGCCATGCCGATGCCGGATTCCGTAAAGGGCTTGCCCGTCGGACCGATGACCTGGGCACCCTGCTTCAAGCAGCGCGACGCCAGCGGAATATCGGCGGTGACGGCGATATCCTCAGGTCCGATGTGCTCCACGATCCAGTCGTCGGCCGCGTCGGCGCCCTCGGCAACGAGGACGCGCTCGACGAGCGGGTTCTCGGGCAGCCGCATCCAGGTGTTCGACACGAAGCGGACGTCGAGGCCGTGCCGCTCGGCCACGCGAACCACTTCATCCTTCACCGGACAGGCGTCCGCATCGACATAGATCGCCAATCGATTCCTCGCTGGCCGTGGTGTGCTACCCCGCTCTCCTGTTTTGCCGGTTGTTGATCAAATCCTCAACCACCGCCGGGTCGGCAAGGGTCGAGATGTCCCCTAAATTCGCGAACTCATCCTCTGCGATCTTGCGCAGGATGCGGCGCATGATCTTGCCGGACCGCGTCTTGGGCAGGCCCGGCGCGAACTGGATGAGGTCGGGCGAGGCGATGGGGCCGATCTCCTTTCTGACGTGGGCGACCAACTCCTTGCGCAAGTCCTCGCTCCACGTCTCGCCCGCATTCAGCGTGACGTAGCAGTAGATGCCCTGGCCCTTCAAGTCGTGGGGGTAGCCCACGACGGCGGCCTCGGCCACCTTGGGGTGGGAGTCGAGCGCGCTCTCGACCTCGGCCGTGCCGAGCCGGTGGCCGGACACGTTGATCACGTCGTCGACGCGTCCCGTGATCCAGTAGTAGCCGTCCTCGTCGCGGCGGCAGCCGTCGCCGGTGAAGTACATGCCCTTGTAGGCGGAAAAGTACGTCTGCACGAAACGCTCGTGATCGCCGAACACGCTTCTCGCCTGGCCCGGCCAGCTGTCGAGGATGACGAGGTTTCCGGAGGCGGCACCTTCGAGGATCGTGCCCTTCTCGTCGACGAGGGCGGGCTTCACGCCGAAGAACGGCTTCGTCGCCGAGCCGGGTTTCAGCGCGATGGCGCCGGGGAGCGGCGTGATGAGAATGCCGCCCGTCTCCGTCTGCCACCAGGTGTCGACGATGGGGCAGCGCTTGTCGCCGACCACGTCGTAGTACCACTCCCAGGCTTCCGGATTGATCGGCTCGCCGACGGTGCCCAACAGCCGCAGCGAGGCGCGGCTCGTGCTCTTGACGGGATCGTCGCCGGCACCCATCAGCGCCCGGATCGCGGTCGGCGCGGTGTAGAACGTGTTGACCTTCCACTTGTCGACCACCTGCCAGAAGCGCGACAGTGTGGGATAGTTCGGAACGCCCTCGAACATCAGGGAGGTCGCGCCGTTGGCGAGCGGCCCGTAGACGATGTAGCTGTGCCCGGTGACCCAGCCGACGTCGGCGGTGCACCAGTAGATGTCGCCGTCGTGGTAGTCGAATACGTACTGATGCGTGACGGCGGCGAACACCAGGTAGCCGCCGGTGATATGCAGCACGCCCTTGGGCTTGCCGGTGGAGCCCGACGTATAGAGGATGAACAGCGGGTCCTCGGCGTTCATCTCGACGGGCGGACAGTCGGCCGAAACCTTTGCCAGCTCCTCGTCGAGCCAGATGTCGCGTCCCGCGTCCCACGGCACCGGCCTGCCGGTGTGGCGCACGACGAGAATCTTCTCGCCCCCCTTGGCGACCTTGTCGAGCGCCTCTTCGGTGTTCTTCTTCAAGGGAATGTGCTTGCCGCCGCGCACGCCCTCATCGGCGGTGATGATGAAGCGGGACTCCGCATCATGGATGCGCCCGGCGAGGCTGTCGGGCGAGAACCCACCGAATACGACCGAGTGCACGGCGCCGATGCGGGCGCATGCGAGCATGGCGTAGGCGGCCTCGGGGATCATCGGCAGGTAGATCGTGACGCGGTCGCCCTTCTGGACGCCATGCGCCTTCAGGACGTTGGCGAACTTGCACACGCGCTCGTGCAGCTGGCGGTAGGTGATCTTCTCGTCCTGGTTGGGGTCGTCGCCCTCCCAGATGATGGCAACCTGATCGCCACGCGTCGCCAGATGCCGGTCGATGCAGTTGGCCGAGACGTTGAGCGTACCGTCCTCGTACCACTTGATGGAGACGTCGCCGGGGCCGAAGGAGGAGTTCTTGACCTTGGTAAAAGGCTTGATCCAGTCGATGCGCCGGCCGATCTCGCCCCAGAACCCGTCCGGGTCTGTCATCGAACGGTCATAGAGCGTGCGGTACGCCGTCTCGTCGATCCAGGCCCGCGCCGCCCATTCGGCGCTCACCGGATGGAGCTTGTGTTGCATCGTCCCATCTCCTCCCACGTCTTTGATTGGACGCGATTATGGAGGGCACGGGCGCCGTTCGCAATTTGGTAGTTCGTCCCTATTCAAACGCCCATCAGGCCGATGACCGCGCCCTGCAGCAGGAGAACGCCCAGCCAATGGCCGCCGTCGATCAGGGTCAGCGCGCGCTTGGAGCCCTGGAAGGCGTGATTGACCGCGAGCGTGGTGATCACGAAGCCGAGCCAGATGAAGGCCGCCGAGATTACGCCGTTGCGGAACGTAACCTCGCCCGGCCCGAGGTGGCCGATGACGCCGGCCAGCACCCAGGCCATGATGATCTGCGCAATGAAGGCTATGACGAAGGGCATCGGGCTCGCGGCGCCATCCGTCTTGCACTCCTCCTCGGTCTTACCGACCGCCGCCATCCAACTCTTCGAGAACAGGACACCGTACCAGAGCCAGCCGAACATAAAGCTGACGACGGCCGCCAGAACGACTGCAAAGTAGTTGAGACCCGCGAATTGCATTGCGCTTCCTCCCGCTGCGATTCGTTGCGGACGTCAAGCCTACCGCCGCCGCGGCCGCCCTGCTAGCCGGGAAAGCGCCAGACCGCGGTCTTCTTTATCTCGGCGTCCTCCAGATCGCGCGTCACCGGAACGCGGTATTCGGCGATCGTGGCGAAGCGGTCCTTGGGAAAGTAGTTGCGCTGCGGGTCGCCGATGAGCACGAGCACGCCGTCGCTAGCACTTCTTTCGATGAACGCCAGCACGCGGTCGGCGAGCGCGCGCTCGTAGAAGAGGTCGCCGACGAGGATCACGTCGGCTTCGGGATTCGGTCGCCCAAGCAAATCGTCCGACGTCGTCGCGATTGCGACACCGTTGGCCGCCGCGTTGAGGCCAATTGCCGCCAACGCCATGGGATCAATGTCGGCAGCCAGCACGGTGGCGGCCCCGGCCTTAAGGGCAGCGATAGCGGAAAGACCGCTTCCCGACCCAAGATCCAACACGTGCTTGCCTGCCACGTGCTGGGGGGCGTCAAGGAGAAAGCGCGCGAGCGCCTGGCCGCCTGCCCAGGCAAACGCCCAATAGGGCGGCGGCACGTTCATTGCGCCCAGCTCGTCCTCGGTCTTCTGCCAGATGGACAGCGACTCCTCGGCCAGATGCAGCGTGATCTCAGGCACGAGCGGGGGCGCCAGCCGCATGGTGTTGGCGCCGATGAAGGCCTCGACCAATTGGCGATCCTCAGGGTCGAGGCGGACCGGATGGGACGCGATCATCCCTTGCGCTTCTTTTTTGCATCGAGCCCGCCCATGCGGCAGACCTCGTCCCACTCCGCGTCCGTGACCGGCTGCACGGAGAGCCGCGAGTTCACGACCAGCATCATCTTGGCGAGCTTGGGGTTGTCCTTGATGGCGACGAGCGGCACGGGTGCCGGCATGTCACGCACGGCGCGCACGTCGACGCACTCCCAGGTGCCGGTGCCGTCCTTGGCGTCGGGATGGGCCAGCGCCGCTACCTCCAGGATGCCCACGATCTCCTTGCCCTCGTTGGAGTGATAGAAGAATCCCAGATCGCCGAGCCGCATCGCGCGCATGTTGTTGCGGGCCTGATAGTTGCGCACGCCGTCCCAGGGCTCGCCGGCTTTCCCACGCGCTTTCAGCATCTCCCAGGAGAACACGTCGGGCTCCGACTTGAACAGCCAATGGCTGATCGTGACGCCGGCACTGATCTTCTGGCTCGGAGATTTGCGCGCAGCCGGCTTGCCCGAAGACAGCTTTCTGGCGGACATTTTTCTGGAAGGCATTTCTCTTAAAGGCATGGCCCCTCGATGTCGGAGAGGCGGTGGGCGCCCGATGCCGGACGACCCGGTTGGGCCGCCTACTTCAGCTCGCAGCCGCCACCACCACCACTTGCTGGATCGAATAGCCAATGTAGCGGAACGTGAGCCCAGAGCGAGCCTTGAATTCCTCGAACGCCTTGTGCTCGTGCGCTTTCCAGTTGGGATAGTTGAAGTATTCATCGAACACGAGGACGCTGCCCGGGACGATGCGCGGCCCCAGATGCTCAAAGACCGTCGCCGTGGACGAGTAGAGGTCGCAGTCGATGTGCACGAAGGCGGCGGGTCCGCGATGCGATTCGACGAACGGCGGCAGCGTGTCCTTGAACCAGCCGGTGTGCAAAATTACGTTGCCGGGCACGCGCGGCGGGCGCCCCTCCCGGTTGAAGTAGCCGGAGTGCATGGCGTTGCCGAACCAGTTCTCCGGCAGCCCCTCAAAGGAGTCGAACCCGTGAATGGTTTGGCCCGGCGCATTGCGCGCGATGAACCGAATCGTGCCGCCCTTGTTGACACCGAACTCCGCGTAAATGCCGTCGATCGTGACGAGCGACAGGGCGTGGCGCACGATCTCGCGCGGAGTGTCGAAGGCGATCGCGTCCGGCATCTGCGCAATGATGAAGTCGAGCGTTTCGCGCTGCGCCCGCTCCAGCAGGCCGTTGTAAGGATGCAGCTTGGGATAGGCCAACGGGCGGTTCGCCGCCATGACCAGCTTCTGAACGAAGCCTTTCAGGCCATAGTTGGCGAAGAACATGTCGGCACCTTCCAGGAGCAAGCGGGGCCTCAGCTCAGAGACCCTACCAGCGAGCCGTTAATCCCCGATCAAAGGCCGCGCTCCGGAGTGCTAGGCGAACACGATCATGCGGCGGATCGCGAAGACACCGATGAAGCTCGCCACGGCAGCCAAGGCCTTGGCCACGATCGGCTCCAAGCCGAATGCCCCTGTCGCCACCGCGATGACGCCGGCCGTCACCGCGAGCCCGATGAAGCCGCTTGCCACGAACTCGCTGAACAACCGCTGCGCCGACTTTTGCGATCGGGCCGTGTCGAACACGAAGCGCTTCGACAGGTGGTAATGCAGGACGATGCCGCAACAGTAGCCGACGACGCCGGCAAGCGTGGGCAACGAGATGAGACCGTTGAGAGCGAGAAAGACCCCGAAATCGAGCGCCAGCGCCAGCCCGCTGACGAAGGCATAGCGTGAGATTTGCCGTATGACGGGAACGTGCGCGTGCAGCCAGCGCGGCAGGGCGGCAACAAAGTCCATCTGCGGCATGCCGCCGTCGCGAACGCGCCGCGGGCCATGATCGACGGTCATGCGGCGGGCCTAACGCGGCGCGGAACCTGGCGCACGCTGCTCAAGGCTTCCTGCGCACTGGAGATGCCGCCCTCGTGGTACTCGGCGTCCTCGTTGACGTCCCACACGTCGTAAAGGGGCTCGCCCGCCAGGATGTTGCGCACCGTCAGCATGGCGGTCATCATCGCGTGATCTTGGTTGTTGTACTTGTGCATGCCGTTGCGCCCGACGAGATGCAGCGTCGGGTAGTGGGCGGCGATGTCCTCGCGGATCGCATCGATGTGCATCTTGTATTCGTCGTCGTAGACCGGGTAGGCCTTCTTCTGGCGCACGACGCAGCCGTCCTTCACCTCTTCCTCTGTAGCAAGACCAATCGTGGCGAGCTCGCGCTTGGCGAGCGCGATGAGCTCGGCGTCGGTCGAGGTCCACAAGCCGTCGCCTTCAAAGCAGAAATATTCCAGCCCCAGGCAGGACAATTTCTCGTCCGGCACCATCTCCGGCGACCAGGAGCGGAAGTTCTGAATGCGGCCGACCCGCACGCTCGGCTCGTGGATGTAGATCCAGTTGTCGGGGAAGAGGTCGGGCTTGTCGACGATCAGAGCAACAGTGATGAAATCGCGATAGCGCAGCTTTGCAGCCGCCGGCGCGCTGACTGGCAGCGGCGCGATGGAAGGCATCAGCTCGCGGATCGGCGCCGACGAGATGACGTGCTTGGCCGTGAACAGGCGCGGTCCCTGCGCGGTCCTGGCGGTGATGGTCCAAAGACCAGCCGGCGCGTTCCACCGCAGGCTTTCCAGCGTATGGCCCATGTGGATGACGCCGCCCTGCGTTTTGACCTTGGCGGCGGCGGCCTCCCACATCATGCCGGGGCCGTGCCGCGGGTATTGAAAGCTCTCGATGAGCGTCTTGATGACCTTGTCGCCCTCTTGCGCGCCGGGCTGCATGTTGACCGAGCGGCGCAGCGCGTTCGCCATGGCGCTCCACAAGTCGAGCCCCTTGATGCGCTGCGCGGCCCAGTCGGCCGAGATCTCGTCGCACGACATGCCCCACACCTTCTCGGTGTAGGTCTTGAAGAAGATCGCAAACAGCCGGTCGCCGAACTGGTTGGAGACCCACTCGCGAAAGTTCTCAGGATTGGCGTTGGGGAAGGCCCGTTTGTAAGCATACGACAGCACGCACATCGTGCTCTCGAGGACTCCGAGATTGCTCAGGGCCTCGAACGCTTTGAGCGGATAGGAATAGTGCTTGCCGTCGTAATAGATGCGGCTTAAGCGCGGGCGCTCGATGAGGTCGTCTGGAAGGATCTCGTGCCAGAGATCGACGACCTCCTTGGACTTGGAGAAGAAACGGTGCCCGCCGATGTCGAACAGAAAGCCGTCATAGTTAACGGTACGGCTTATCCCGCCCACATATTTCGGATCGGCCTCGATCACGGTGGTGGGGACCTTGGCCTTCGTCAGCAGATAGGCTGCGGTCAGGCCTGCCGGCCCCGCGCCGATGACGAAGACATCCGTGTGCTCCACGCCGAGCCTCCCACTCCTTGTCCCGCGATGGCCACGCGGCCGCGCCGCGGACCGGGCGCCCCGATCCTCGAGTGGGTCGCAAGCTAAGGATCAACGTTGAACAAACCCTTGCGCCAACGCCCGAGCGGCAAGGGCCGCCAGGGCTCGTTCGGGGGGCGTTTACAAGCCCGCAAGCGCGCTCGGTTAACGTCTGGTGTGACCCGAGGAGTGCTGCACCCATGGCGATGACAGCCACGAGCGATCGCCCGCACATGTCGTTGGCGGCGCGGCTCGCGCGCGCGCCGCTGTTGGTCTGGTGCGTCCTCGGCGTGGCGCTCTTTGCCGCACTCGTCTTCTGGTTCGACCCGGCGCGGCTATTGACCTCGCTCGGCGACACCGACGACGCCACGCGCCTGATCGAAGTGCGCGAGCTGCTGGCCAGCGGGTCGTGGTTCGACATGACGCTTGCCCGCTTCGGCGGCGCGCATCCCTTGGTGTCCCACTGGTCGCGCCTGATCGACCTGCCGATTGCCACGCTCCTTGCCGGCTTCGAGCTGATCCTGCCGCCCGAGCAAGCCGAGCTCGCCGTGCGCTGCGTGTGGCCGCTCCTGCTGCTGCTGGCGTTCGTCTATCTACTCGCGCGGGAGGCGGAGATCCGCGGCGGACGCGCAGCAGCCCTTCTTTGCGTCGCGCTCACCGTGACGTGCCTCATCGGCATCGTGCAGTTCCTGCCCGGCCGCATCGACCATCACAACGCCATCGTCATCTGCGCCGTCATTGGCATCTTGCGCCTCGCGCGAAGCTTCGACGACGCGGACGCCGGCTGGAGTGCGGGCGTCTTTCTCGGACTGGGAACGGCGATCGGCTTCGAGGCGCTGGCGCTGACGGCGGCGAGCCTCGGCGCCGCCGTGCTGTACGGTCTGCTCCCAGGACGTTCGCTGCTTGGTCCCTCTCGGGCTGCCGTCACCTTTGCCGCCACGCTCGCGATTGCGCTGGCGATCACCACGGCACCGCAAAGCCTGTTCACGACCCATTGCGACGCGCTGTCGTTCAATCTGGTGCTGCTCTCCGTCACCGGCGCGTTCGGCATCTCGATCGTGCAGGCGCTGGAGACCCGCCTATCGCTGCTGTCCAAGCTCGCGTTGCTCGCCGTCACCGGGATTGTCGGCCTTGCGCTCTTTGCCTTTGCCGAGCCCGCGTGCCTCAGGGGTCCCTTCGGCCAGGTCGATCCCGCCATCTTTCCGATCTGGCTGGGGCACGTGTCGGAAACGCGCAGCATGCTGTCCATGGGGAGCCGGCTGCCGCTGGTCGGCGGCATGGCGCTCGCCTACTTCCTGCTCGGGATCTATTGCGGCTTCAGGCTCATGCAGACCGATCGCGACGAGGGGCTGCGCTTCCTCGTGGTGGCGCTGCTCGTCGCCATCCCCTTGAGCTTCTGGCAGATCAAGCTGCTCCCCTACGCGACGTTTCTGCCCGTCCCGCTGCTCGCCGTCAGCCTGGCGCGCCCGCCGCAGGCAGGCCGCAAGCCTGTGAGCAAGCGCGGCATAGCGCTAATCGTGCTCGGCGTTCTCATCGCGATCGGGGCTGCGAGCTGGCTGCTCATGACGCTTGCCGCGCCGTCGGCAACTCGCATGAAGCAGTCGCTCAAACCCGTGCAGGACTGCCAGGCGACCGCGGCGATCGCGCCGCTCAAGTACCTCCCCAAAGGTCTTGTCGTCGCGGACGTTAATCTCGGCCCCTATATCGTCGCGCTGACGGATCTCGACGTCCTCTCGGCCCCCTACCACCGCCTGGATCGGTCGCTCATCGAGGCCCACCGCATCCTGCATGCCTCACCGCAAGAGGCCCTGCGACGTCTGCGCAGCGTCGGTGCGCGCTACGTGGTCACCTGCAACGGCCTCGATTCGACGACCTCTCAGGGGCCCGTGCCCGCCGACGCGCTGCAATCGCTCTTGAACGCAGGCAAACCGCCGGCGTTTCTTGAACCGGTGCCGCTCAGCGAGCCGACGCCGCTGAAGGTCTGGCGCGTCAAGCGCTGATCAGTCCTCGGCCTTCAGCGGCCGCTGCATGAGTTTCCCGATGGCGTCGGCAACGCTCGCGCGCCCTTCGACGATGTCGCAGACGGCGGCGCAGATCGGCATGTCGATGCCTTTCTCCTTGGCAATGCGCCGCACGGCAACCGCCGTATAGACGCCTTCGGTCACCGTGGTCCGCCCGCCCAGCGCCTGCGCGATGCTCTGGCCTTGGCCAAGGGCGCGCCCCAGCGACATGTTGCGTGACTGCGGACTGCCGCACGTCAGAATGAGATCGCCGAGACCGGACAGCCCGATCAGCGTTTCGGGCCGCGCGCCCAGCGCCTTTCCAAAGCGGCGCAGCTCGGCAAAGCCACGGGTGACGAGGGCTGCGTGCGCGCTGGCGCCCAGGCCCTGGCCGTCGACGATGCCGGCGGCGATCGCCAGCACGTTCTTGAGCGC
>CAYUBZ010000012.1:11189-19259 GCA_964443205.1 uncultured Hyphomicrobium sp.
GTTGCGCGGATCTCCGGATCGAGCGCGACGCCGGGAAGAAAGGCGTCGTTGACGTGGCGTGCGTTGATGCCGGCGACGACCTCGGCCTCACGCGCCCACACCAGGACCTCGCGCCCGGCGCGGTGCAGGGCTTGCGCAAGCGCCGTGCCCCAGGCTCCGCCGCCGATGATGCCGACGCTGTCGATCTTCAACAAACCGCCCGCCTGCTCTGAATCGCAACGGCCATCTCTAGCATGAGAAGCGGCTCATGCCTTCACGCCGGCGCCTATGGCCGGCAACGCGTTAAGGTCGAGCGGCCAGCGCGGGCGCACCGGCGCATCGAGCGAATCGGTCAAACCCAGCGCCAGCCGTTCGGCACCCGCCCAGGCGATCATGGCCGCGTTGTCGCTGCACAACGGCACCGGCGGCACGTGGAAGGTGAAGCCCCGTGCGCTCGCTAGATCCCTCAAGGCGGCGCACAGGCGCACGTTCGCCGCCACGCCGCCGGCAACGACGAAGTGACGAACATCCCTCGCAGCGTCCATGGCCCGTGCACAGCGGTCCGCCACGGACTCGGTGACCGCCAGCTCGAAGGCGGCGGCGATGTCGGCCACGTCCTGCTCCTGCAACGGCGCCAGCCGCTCGGCTGAGCGCCGCACCGCCGTCTTCAGGCCGGCGAAGGAGAAATGCAATTCCTCGCGTCCCAGCATGGGGCGGGGCAGGTCGAAGCGCTCCGGCCTGCCCTTGCGGGCGGCCGCCTCGACCGCAGGGCCGCCGGGAAAGCCCAGCCCCAACAGCTTCGCCGTTTTGTCGAAGGCCTCACCCAGCGCGTCGTCGATGGTGGTGCCGAGGCGCTGATAATCGCCGACACCGCGCACGATCAAGAGCTGCGTGTGCCCGCCCGAGACGAGCAGCAACAGGTAGGGCGGCTTCAGACCTTCCGTCAGGCCGACGGTCAGGGCATGCGCCTCCAGGTGATGCACGGCCACAAACGCAAGCCGGCGCGCCAGCGCGATCACCTTCGCCGTCACGAGCCCCACGATCAGGCCGCCGATCAGCCCCGGCCCGGCGGTCGCGGCGACCGCATCGAGATCCTCAAAGCCCACCCCCGCCTCGCGCATCGCCTCCCGCGTCAGAATATCGAGACACTCGACGTGCGCGCGGGCGGCGATCTCCGGCACCACCCCGCCATAGGGTCGGTGGCGCTCCCATTGGGTTCGCACGATATTGGACAGGATGCGCCCATGCCCGTCGGGAGCGCGCTCAACGACCGCCGCCGCCGTCTCGTCGCAGCTCGTCTCCAGCCCGAGAACGAGCGTCCCTTCGGCGCGCCTTTGCCGGCCGTTGTCCATGACGTGTGCGCAAGGCCTCATGTTTGCGTTCGCGGCGCCGCACGGGCATTAATGGCGCCGCATCATCAAGACTTGATCCAGACTTGGGCCTGTCGCGTACCACCCGGAGAGAACGGCTTGCAAGCAGCGAAGATCCGCATCGGCACGCGCGGCTCGCCCCTGGCGCTGGCGCAGGCGCGCCAGGTGCAGGCCCGGCTCGCCGCCGCGCACGGGCCGGGCGAGGACGCCTACGAGCTGGTCGTCATCAAGACGACCGGCGACAAGATCACCGATCGGCCGCTGGCGGAGGAGGGCGGCAAGGGTCTCTTTACCAAAGAGATCGAAGAGGCGCTGATCGCAGGCGAGATCGACCTCGCCGTGCATTCCATGAAGGACATGCCCACGGTGCTGCCCCGCGGCCTCGCTATCGGCGCTACGTTAGAACGGGAGGATCCGCGCGACGCCTTCATCAGCGTTAAGTACGCCTCTTTGGCCGATGTTCCCGCCGGCGCAACGGTCGGCACCTCCTCGTTGCGCCGCCAAGCGCAGGTGCTGCATCGTCGCCCCGACCTGAAGGTCGTGCCGTTCCGCGGCAACGTCGAGACGCGTCTGAAGAAACTCGACGAGGGATTGGCCGACGCCACGTTTCTCGCCTGCGCCGGGCTCAACCGGCTGGGTCTCGCCCGCCACATCAAAGCACCCATGGATACCGACGTCATGCTGCCCGCTGTGGCGCAGGGCGCGATCGGCATCGAAATTCGCTCCGACGACCTCGACACCGCGCGGCTGGTTGCGCCATTGAACGACGCAGCGACCGCACTCTGCGTCGCGGCCGAGCGCGCCTTCCTCGCCAAGCTCGACGGCTCCTGCCGCACGCCGATCGCGGGCCTCGCCGAGCTGCGCGGCGGAATGCTGCACTTTCGCGGCGAGATCCTCACGCCGGACGGCGCGCAATCGCACGCGATGGCGCGCAGCGGTCCTCCGCAGACCGCTCTGCGGCTTGGCGAGGAGGCGGCCGCCGAGCTTCTCGGCCGCGCCGGCCCCGATTTTTTCCGCGCGATCGCCTGATGCACGTCCTCATCACCCGCCCCGAACCCGACGCGTCCGAGACGAGTGCGCAGCTTAAGGCGCTCGGACACGACGTGACCGTCGAGCCGCTCCTGCGAATCGAGTCGCTGCCGATCGATGCCGGCACCTTCGACGGCGCGCAGGCGCTCATTGCCACCAGCCGCAACGGGGTGCGGGCGCTTGCCGCCGGCAGCACGCTCGACACGGCGCGAACACTCCCGATCTTCACTGTGGGCCCCGGCACCGCCGAGCTCGCCCGCGCGCAAGGATTTCAACGGATCGTCGAGGGCCGTGGCACGGCGCGCGACCTCGTCCCCCTCATCGCCACGCGCGCCGATCGGGCGGGAGGCCCGCTGGTGCACGTAGCCGGCGAGACTCTTGCCTTCGACCTCGCGGCAGCGCTGGCGGAGCACGGCATCGCGCTGCGCACGCTCACCGCCTACCGCGCGGTTGCCGCCGAGCGCCTGACCCTCTCCACAGTGCAGAGGATCGCCGACGGCGCGATCGATGCCGCCCTCTTGATGTCGCCACGAACGGCGGCGATCTTCGCGCGGCTTGTGGCGTCGGCGGGGCTCAGCGAGCAGGCCCGCCGGCTCACGCTCTTTTGTCTATCACAAGGGGTCGCCGAGGCGCTTGCCGGTCTGGCGCCGCCACGCATCGAGATCGCCGCAGAGCCCAATTCTGCGGCACTGCTCGCCGCGCTGGCCCGGGTGGCAACCCAATCGCCCGGGGTGTAGTTTAACGTCAAAACAAGATGATAGGTCTTGAGTCGCGGCGCCCTCTGGACTCTGGTGCGCGGCAGGCAGACCCCAGCGAGGTGCTTTTGCGCTCATGAACAGCAAAAAGGACGAGCCCGAAAAGAAAGAGACGGCGGGTGCTGCCGGTCCGCCTAGCCCCCGGCCGCACGCGACGCTCGATCTCAAGGCGACCGTTGTCGATCCAAAGTCGGGCAAGGACGAGAAGGCTCCGGCCGCAAGCGCGGATCCGGGTAAACCCGGTGCCCGCCCGGCCGCAGCCGGCACGCCGGACGCGCCAAAACCGGGAGCAGAAAAACCGAAAGCGACGGCGGGCAACGAGCCGCCGATGGGGGCCGCTGCCGAGCCGCCTCGTACACCGGCCAAGTCCGCGGGCCATGGCGGCTTTTTCACGCATCTTGCGGCCGGTGTCGCCGGCGGCATCATTGCGTTGCTGGCAGCCGACCTCCTCGCCTCCCAGCTGGGCTTGAGCGGATCGGCGGAGCGCGGCGACGCGGTGGCCCTGCAGCAACGCATCGCCGCCCTCGAGGAGAACAGCAAGCCGACGGGTGCTGCGACGGCGCTCACCGCGCGGCTCAAGGCTGCCGAAGGCAAGCTCACAAAGCTGGAGCAGCTTACCGGCAACGTCGACCGGCTGGCGCAAGGGCAAGGTGCGCTCACCCGCGACGTGAAGGCGCTCGATGCCAAGGTCGGCGCCCAAGGCGACAGCGGCGGCGCCGAGGCGCGCATCACCAAGCTCGAGGAGCAGCTCGCCGCGATGTCGGCTGCCGCCGAGGGCAATCCCGATGGTAGCGGCCTGCCGCAGCTTGCTGGCCTGACCGGCAAGATCGCCGACCTCGAGCAGACGATGACCAACCAGCTCGATGCCCTGCGCAAAAGCGTCAACGAGGAGCTGGACGCACGTCTCGCCGCCGCCACCGAGGCCGGCGAGACCGCCAAGTCGGGCACGCAGCGCATCGACCGCGAGCTCGCCGGCATCAAGGCGGACAACGCCCAGCTTACAACCCGTCTCAACGCGCTCGATGCGGAGAGCGAGCGCGCGGCCGCCACGCTGCGCACGACGCAGGAGGAGCTGACCCGGCTCAAGATCGACCTCAATGCGCGTCTGCCGACGTTTGCCAAGCCCGAGGACGTGTCCGCGGCGGTGACGCCGCTCGCCGGCAAGCTTTCCGCGCTCGAGCAGGACGTGCAGGGCGTGGTCAAGAGCGAGGGCAACCGCAAGGCGACCGCGGGACGCATCGTCTTGTCGCTGGAGCTCGCCAACCTCAAGCGCGCGATCGATCGCGGGAAGGGATATGCCCCCGAGCTCGCGCAGGCGCGCAAGCTGTCGGATGGCAGCCTCGATCTGGCGCCGCTCGCCCGCTTCGAGAGCACGGGCGTGCCGACGCTGGCCGAGCTGCGCCAAGACTTCAAGGCCGTGGCCTTCAAGATGATCGATGCCGAGCAGGAGCCCGCCGAGGGCTCGATCGTCGACCGCCTGATCGCCGGCGCCAGATCCGTCGTGCGCGTGCGCAAGATCAGCCACGAGGCCGATGACAAAAGCGTCGAGGCGGTGGTCGCGCGCATGGAGGCGGCGCTCGGCGAGGACCGGCTCGACGACGTGCTCGACGAGGCGAAGACGCTGCCGCAGCCGGCGCAGGACGCGGCCCAGAATTTCCTCGCCAAGGTCGAGGCGCGCAACGCGGTCGACCGCGCGCTAGCCACCGTCGAGCAGCAGCTCAAGGCCTCGCTCGTTGCGCCCGCCGCCCCCGCTGGCACGTCGGCCGGCACATCGAAAGAGTAGGGAGCGGGCATGCTGCGATTGATCGGCTTTCTGGTTGCCGTCGCCGTTTTTGCCGCGGGGCTCGCCTGGCTCGCCGACCGTCCCGGCGAGCTCACCGTCCAATGGCAGGGCTATCAGATCGAGACGAGCGTCTTTCGCGCCATCGTGCTGCTTACCGCCGCCATCGTCGTCATCCTCGCCGCCTGGGCCATCCTGCGCCACATCTGGCATAGCCCGGCGGCCGTCGGCAGCCACTTGGCCAAGCGCCGGCAGAAGCTCGGGCTCGACGCGCTCTCCAGCGGCATGATCGCACTCGGCGCCGGCGACCGGGCCGCCGCCGTGCGCTCCGCGCTGCAGGCGCGCAAGTCGCTCCCCAACGAGCCGCTGACCCATCTGTTGCGCGCGCAGGCGGCCCAGCTCTCCGGCGACCGCACCACGGCACGGCGCATCTTCGAGGCGATGCTCGCCTCGCCCGACACCGAGCAGCTCGGATTGCGCGGTCTCTTCCTCGAGGCGCAGCGCGAAGGCGAGACGGAAGCCGCGCGCCATTTTGCCGAGCGCGCCGTCGGCTTGAACCCGAAGCTCACCTGGGCGGTCGATGCGCTGTTCGATCTGCAGTGCCGCCAATCGGATTGGGCGGGCGCGCTGGAGACGCTCGCCGTCGCGCGCAAGCAGGGTCACGTCGAGCGAACGCGCGCCGACCGCCGCCGGGCCGTGCTGCTGACCGCTCAAGCACAGACTGCCGAGGACAGCGATCCGGAACGGGCCCTCACACTGGCGCTCGAGGCGCATGGGCTGGCGCCCGACCTGGTGCCGGCCGCCGCCATCGCCGGACGGCTGCTGGCCTCGCGCGGGAACACGCCGCGCGCCGCCAAGATCCTGCAAAGGACGTGGAGCCGCGCCCAGCAGCCCGATCTGGCGACGGCCTATGCCTATGCGCGCATCGGCGACAGCCCGCGCGACCGTCTCGACCGCGTAAAGCAGCTCGCAGCCTTGAGTCCCAACTCCATCGAGGGGCCGATCGCGGTGGCGACGGCGGCGATCGAGGCGCGTCAGTTCGACGAGGCGCGCGCCGCGCTTGAGCCGCTGCTGTCCGGACGCATGACTCAGCGCGTGGCGACTCTCATGGCCCGCATCGAGGGCGAGCAGCACGGCGACAAGGGCCGCGTGCGCGAGTGGCTGGCGCGGGCCGTCAACGCGCCGCGCGACCCCGCGTGGACCGCCGACGGCATCGTCGCCGACCATTGGGCCCCAATCTCGCCCGTGACCGGCGCGCTCGACGCGTTCCGCTGGCGCGTTCCCGTCGAGAGCATGGACAAGGGCGAGGCGGAGGTGCTGGCCGCCAAGCTCGAGGAGCTGGTGGCGCTCGGCGGCCCGCGCGCTCATGCGGGGCCGGACGCGGAGAAGCCGGCAGAGACCATCACAAGGACCGCCGAGACCATCGAGGCCTCGACCGTGCGGGACGCCAAATCGGTGCCCGACACGGGCACGCCGGCTCAAAGGTCCGAGCCGGCCGCCGCCGCGACAGCTCCTAAAGCAGCGGCGAGCGCCAAGACGTCCCCACCACGCCCCGCCCCCGTCAAGCCCGCAGCCCCTGCCGCCCGCCAGACCGTCGAGCCGGAGGTGGCGACACCCGCCGCCAGCGCGCGCCCAAAGAGCGAGCCCTCAAAGAGCGAGACCATGTCTGAGACGCGCCGCAAGAGCGATCGCAGCACCGCCGAGCCGCGCATTCTCGTGGCCCCGACCGCGCCCGACGATCCCGGGCCCGAGACCGCCGGACAGGACGATATCGCGCCGTTGCGCCCCAAGCCCGCGTGAGGCCGACGGCTTGGGCCGAACCTGCAATCGGCGATGGCCGGCACTATCCCTCCGCGCTGGCGCCATCACGGATGGTGCTCTATCGCGCTGGCTTGATTAGGTCCTTCAGTCGGGCGGGGCCACGAGCAAGATCACCAGGGCCAAAGCCAGAAGGGCTCCGAAGGCCAGCGAGAGATACCAGATACTTTCGCTTAGCCAGGCATGAATGATGCGAAGCGCGGTTGCAACGCGCGGACTGCGCACAGAACGATCGAATGAGGTGAGCGAGCCGCGGACCACGCGATACGTTGGCAAGAGGAATACCCAGACCGATAGCACCAGTTTGCGGATGATGCGGCTGCCCGTCTGACGGCGAAGCGCGGTCGGCAAAGAGCCCCTGACATCCTCCTCTAGTGCAGCCGTTCCCGCTTCCAGTTGGCGAAGCTTGGCCCCCGCGTCTGGCAGGATGTATCGCAGCGTGACAGGCATCGGTGCCCCCCACTGAGTCATTAGGGGTCGCCATGATGGACCTTGAAACTTCCACGATCAACGGTACGGCCACCGTCAATGCTCAATGTCCACATGTGTCGTGCCGAAGGTCGGAGGACGTGCGAATTTGATGCACACTAGAATGATGCCTGCAGCTTTGCTGCGGAAAAATTGAGAATGCGGACGTGCCTCATGGCACCTGGCGGAGACCGCGGCGTTGAACAGGCGATCAAGAACGTCAATCAGAGGTTCGATTTAGGCCGGGCGCCATTCGAACCCGTCGCCAGGTCGCTCTGCACTTGCCACGATGATGGGATCAAGCGCCGGATCATAGGATGACTTGGCATCGGTCAATGTGCCGCGCTCCTCGCGCCACCCGAATGCGAGGGTGAGGATAGCTTTCCGGAGTTTCGCCGGTGCTGTGTATTTGAAATGTCCGCTCATGAAGCTCACACGCCATACTGAGGATGTACACAAGAGCTGCATGTACACGGCGACCTTGGCAAAATTGGGAGTGCGCCCAGTGGTTCGGATTGACTCAAATGGGCCCAGCTTGGGGTCAAGGGGCCCCACCCCCTCTCGACCCTTCCTCGAACTGTTCGTGCCGGCCCCACAGAGGTCGGGCCTCCGCCCGGCCGCCAATGTACAAGAGCCATGAGCTAGCCGTGCTTGAACGTGCACCGGGATTGGCCTACACAGGCCGCCGCTGGCCCCGGGAGCATGGGCATTCCATACTCCCGGAGCGCGGCCTGTCTCGCCGGCCATGTGCTAGATATGTGCAAGATGGCGGTTTGGTTGCAGAGATCAATACTGAGAAGCACCTGAAAACATTGCCAAAGCCGCAATAGCTCAGTTGGTAGAGCACGTCATTCGTAATGACGGGGTCGGG
>CAYUBZ010000013.1:0-5133 GCA_964443205.1 uncultured Hyphomicrobium sp.
GATGGCCGCCCGTCACCGAGACCGCGTCGATCGTCTCCTGGCGCAGCTCGGCGGCCAGTTGCGGCAGATCGGCCTCGGGAAGCTTGCGCAAGTCCTCAGGCGTAGCGACGCGATCAAGTAAGGGCGTCTGCGATGCCGGTGTCTTGGCGTCCATAGGCAGTCCGCAATAGGTTGCAGTGGTTTATCGGCTTCCACCCTCGCCAGAATAGCATTATGGCCGTCCGGTGGGCTCATAAAACGAATCCCTCCGTGACGCCGCAGATTTGCCGTGGAGGTGTTGCTCGCTTACCGCAGAAAGGCTTGACCCGGCGAAGCCGATGAGCCTAGCGGAGACAACGACAAGAGTGCAGGGAGAACTGAGAAGAATGAGGCATACAATGTTCTCGCGACGGTGGATCCTCACAGTGTCGATGGCGGCTGTGGCGTCGATCGGGCTGGTACCGCTGACCGCGACGGGCGCGTCGGCGCAATCCGCGGCCGATCGCATCGGCGCTTTCTACGGCGCGCTGATCCAGACCATGCAAGAGGCCCAGACGCTCGGCATCAATGGGCGCTATGACCGCCTAGCTCCGGTCCTTTCGGACATCTACGACATTCCGTCCATGTCTCGAGCCGCCGTGGGCCGCAGCTGGGGCGCGCTCAATCCCGCGCAGCAGGCGGGCATCATCGACGCCTTCACGCGGATGATGATCGCCAATTATGCAAAGCAGTTCGACGGATTTTCGGGAGAGCGCTTCGAGATCCTGCAGACCATCGACAGGGCGCCCGCCGATAAGCTCGTGAAGACGCACATCATTCAGTCCAATGGCAAGAGCGTCGCGCTCGATTACCTCATGCGCAACAACGGCGCGGGATGGAAGATCGTCGACGTGTATCTCGACGGTACGATCAGCGAGCTGGCGAGCCGCAGGGCGGAGTTCAGCGCCATCCTGAAGTCAGGTGGACCCGATACTCTGATCAATTCGCTGCGCCGGCAGGGCGACAAGCTGCTGGCCGGCTAGACTCATGTGTAGACCATGATTCACGCGTCAGACTGATAAGGCCTGACGCGATCAGGCGCTCCGCTAAGCCGCTATTCGGTGATGATCACTGGAGGGCCGATGATGACCCGTCCCTCCGGCGGCGGCACCGTGACCTGTGGCTTCGCATTGGCCAACGGCGCGGGCTTCTCGGACCAGGCAGGCGATGCCGTCAACACCATGACGGGCTCTATCGCGTTGGGATCGGGCGGGGAGGGAGGCGCCGTCAGCGCGCTCGTCTCGATCGCCTCGTGCAGATCCGCCTGACGCTTCTGGGCAGCGACGCTGCGCAGCATCGAATAGAAATCGAGGGAGCTTTCCTCCAGCGTTTCCATGTCGCCGGCCTTCCTCAGGTCCGACAGCGGGCCGAGCACCGTGCCTGCCGTCGCGACATTTCCGGCTACTGTTGAGGCAAGCCCTGCCGGATAGAGACCGGCGGCGGGAATTTGCGCCGCGAATTCGATACCGCTGCCGACGGCATCGCGCACGTTGGTCGGCCCCAAGATCGGCAGAACGAGATATGGGCTGTCGTGGAAGCCCCAAACGTAGAGCGTCTGCCCGAAGTCTCCCGACTGATGCGGCATCTGCTGAGTTGCGGCGACGTCGAAGAGGCCGCCGATCCCCACCGTGGAATTGAGGGCGAAGCGGCCGAGCGTCGTTGCCGCGGCTTCCATGCGCAGCTGCAGGATGTTGTTGGCGAATACGACCGGCTCACCCAGATTGGTGGTGAAAGCGTCGATCCTGTCGCGCACGTCTTCGGGAACGTTCTCGTTATACGCTCGCGCAAGAGGATAGATGACAGCGTGGTTGATCTCCTGGTTGCTCTCGAACACCGCGCGGTTCTGCTTCTCCAACGGGTCGGAGGACTCGGCCGGCTCGATAGGCTGATCGGCGCGGGCGAGAAATTCAGGGCGCGGCATGCCGCCTTCGGTCGACGCGCACGCCGAAAGCCCCGCCGCGACCACGAGAGCGGCGATGATGCGGACCAGGATGGTACAATCCCTCAAGTTCACTCCCTGTCCCCTGCCCTGGCGGCCAAGGCTATACCCCCCGCGCAAGGACAGCGCGGTGACTCGCCCCGTAGGGTCTCTCGTTGTTACCCAAATCTACGAGCACGATCATGACTTGTCTGTGGCTTATTTGCACTGGTCTTGCGATCATTGGCTCCGCGTACTGCGCCTTTGCTGCGGCGCAACTTCGGCGCTTCTTTGCCGCCCCGCCGATTGGCATGCCCGTTGACGCGCCTTTCCTGACCCTCTTGAAGCCGCTCTGCGGCGCCGAACCGGGGCTCGAGGGGAACCTCGCCTCATTCTGCAAGCAGGACTATCCGGGGCCGGTACAGATCATTCTTGGGCTACAAGATCCGGCAGATCCCGCCGCGGCGGTGGCAAAGCGTCTCATCGCAGCATTCCCCCAACTCGACATCGATCTTACAGTCGACGCCCGCCTGCACGGCGCCAATCGAAAGATATCGAACGTTATCAACAGCATTTCGCGAAGCCGCGGCGAGATTGTCGTGCTCTCCGACAGCGACATTCGCGTCGCACCGACTTACCTGCAGCACATTACAGCTGCCTTACAGGCCCCAGGCGTGGGCCTCGTGACATGCCTCTATCGGGGTCTGCCAATCGCCGGACTCTGGTCGCGGCTCGCCGCCGCCGAGATCGACCATCGGTTCCTTCCCAGCGTCCTCGTCGGTTTGCGGCTCGGGCTCGCCAAGCCGTGTTTCGGCTCGACCATTGCGCTCAGCGCCGAGACGCTGGACCGAATCGGGGGATTTGCCGCGTTCGCCGATCAGCTGGCCGACGACTACGCCGTGGGCACGGCCGTGCGGCGGCTGGGTCTGAAGGTCGCAATTCCCCCGATGGTTATCGATCACGTCTGCTCTGAGCCGAGCTTCGCCGAGCTCGCCCGGCGCGAGTTGCGTTGGGCCCGCACCATCCGGCTGGTCGATCCGCTCGGCTATGCGGGATCGGTCGTGACCCACCCCCTGCCGTTCGCGCTCGCAGCCGCGGGATTTGGGGGCTTCGGGGCGGCCTCCCTTGCGATCCTTGCGCTGGTGCTTGCTTGCGGCTTCTTGGTCCCGCTACAATTTGCGCGCAGCCTTGGGGGAGGACGAGTGCCGGTATGGCTCGCTCCAGGGCGCGATCTGTTGAGCTTTGCGATATACTTGGCAAGCTTCCTGCCATGGACCGTGAGCTGGCGGGGGCGCCGATACAGGATCGGGCCTGGCGGAACACTCACGTCAGCCTGAGAAAGAAACGGGACGCCGATGCGCACGCTGTTCTTGCAGGCTCCGTCCTTCGACGGCTTCGATGGCGGGGCAGGGGCGCGCTACCAGGCCCGGCGCGAGATTCGCTCGTTCTGGTTCCCGACCTGGCTCGCGCAGCCTGCGGCGCTTGTCGAGAAGAGCAAGCTCATCGACGCCCCCCCGCATGGGCTTTCGCTCGCCGACGTCGAATCCAGCGCGCGCGACTACGATCTCGTCGTCCTCCACACATCGACCCCCTCGTTCGCCGCCGACGTTGCCGCCGTCGAGGCGTTGAAGGCCGTAAATCCGCATCTCAAGGCAGGATTGATCGGCGCCAAGGTCGCAGTCGAGGCCGACAAGAGCCTCAAGGCGGCGCCGGCCGTCGATTTCGTGGCGCGCAATGAGTTCGATTTTACGATCAAGGAGGTCGCCGACGGCCGCGCCTTCAAGGACGTCAAGGGTCTCAGCTACCGCAACGAAGAGGGCGTGATCGTTCACAACCCGGACCGCGCGGTGCTGGAGAACATGGACGCGCTGCCGTTCGTGACGCCGATCTACAAACGCGACCTCGTCATCGAGAACTACTTCATCGGCTACCTGAAGCACCCCTACATCTCTCTCTACACCGGTCGCGGCTGCAAATCGCGCTGCACGTTCTGTCTGTGGCCGCAGACGGTCGGCGGGCACCGCTATCGCACGCGCAGCGTCGGCCACGTCATCGAGGAGATGCGTTGGGCGCAGAAGGCCTTTCCGCAGGTGAAGGAGTTCTTCTTCGACGACGATACCTTCACCGACGATCTTCCGCGCGCGGAGGCGATCGCCAGAGAGCTCGGTAAGCTCGGCATCACCTGGTCGTGCAACGCCAAGGCCAACGTGCCGCGCGCGACCTTGAAGGTGCTGGCCGACAACGGCCTGCGGCTGTTGCTGGTCGGCTATGAGTCCGGCAACCAGAAGATCCTGCACAACATCAAGAAGGGCATGCTGGTCGACGTGGCGCGCCGGTTCACCAAGGATTGCCACGAGCTCGGCATCACGATCCACGGCACCTTCATCCTCGGCCTGCCAGGCGAGACGAAGGAAACCATCGAGGAGACCATAAGGTTTGCGACCGAGATCAACCCGCACACGATCCAGGTCTCCTTGGCGGCGCCCTATCCCGGCACGTTCCTGTTCGATCAAGCGGTAAAGGAAGGGTGGCTCGATGCCGAGCACGCCGAGCTCGTCGACGAGCATGGCGTGCAGGTAGCACCACTGCACTATCCGCACCTGTCGCATTCCGAGATCTTCCACTCGGTGGAGGCGTTCTACCGGCGCTTCTATTTCCGCTCGGGCAAGATCGCCTCGATCGTCGGCGAGATGGTGAGAAGCCCTGAGATGATGAAGCGGCGCTTACGCGAAGGCGTAGAGTTCTTCCACTTCCTGCGCGAGCGCCGCGAGCTCACATCCTGAGCCCATCGGCGTCCGCTTGGCTCATCGCTGCGGACACACCTTGGGCGCAGCCTAGGGTCGGCCATGAGCGATCGCTTGCTGTATCTGGGCTTGATTGCCGGCGTCTTGGTGGCGGCCGCTCTCATCGGCAAGGCGGTCTATGACTACGAGAGATTTCGCACGCTCAAAGACGAGGGCAAGATCGCCTCGGCAACGGTCCATGAGCTGCGGCCGGCGCACAACCGGCTCGGCCGCGAGGGCCGCTGGGGCCTCTACTACAGTTTTCAAACGCCCACCAACCAGGTCGTCAATGCAAGCGTCGGGGTGTCAAAAACTCTGGCGGCGCAGTTTCACGTCGGCCAACGCATCAATGTCGTGTACGCCCCGGGCGACCCATCGATGACGGCACTCAACCCCGAGCAGGCATGGGCGGTC